>CAYVRD010000025.1:0-25331 GCA_964454195.1 uncultured Clostridia bacterium | reverse complement strand
GGAGATATTACTGGAGCAGTAGTGGTTTTTCAGCCAATTAATGATATATACAAATTGATGGAGGAGCTAAATAAAAGCAATGCTATAATAGAAAACCTCTATGCACAAATAGGCCAAATAAGTGGGGCAAAATACACCTTTCCTGATTTAATAGGTAATTGTGAAACCTTTAAAACCTCGGTAAACATAGCTAAAAAAGCTGCCTTTAGCGATGCAACAGTATTGATTTTAGGAGAAAGTGGAACTGGAAAAGAGTTATATGCCCATGCAATTCATCAGTCAAGTCTTAGAAGAGATAAACCTTTTATCAAAGTAAATTGTGCAGCGATACCAGAAAATTTATTAGAAAGTGAATTTTTCGGTCATGAAAAAGGAGCTTTTACAGGTGCGCTAAAAACAAAGCTGGGGAAACTGGAGCTAGCAAATGGTGGCACATTATTTCTTGACGAAATTGGCGATATGAATCTAGTGCTGCAAGCCAAGCTTTTGAGAGTTCTACAGGAAAGAGAGCTAGAAAGAGTAGGGGGAACTCAGACTATCCCTGTGGATGTTCGTTTTATTGCAGCTACAAATAGAAATTTGTTAAAGTTAATTGAGCAGGGCAAATTTCGTGAGGATTTATACTATCGCTTAAATGTAATAGAGATTCAAATTCCCCCATTGCGAGAGCGGAAAAAGGATATTCAAAAGCTGGCTAAGCACATGATAACTAAATTTAATAGAAGATTAGGCAAGATGGTAACTAATATATCAGAGGAAGCGTTACAAGTGCTACTAGACTATGATTGGCCAGGAAATATTCGAGAGCTAGAAAACGTCTTAGAAAGAGCGATGGTGGTGGTAGAGGGAAGGGAGATTAGGGCAGAGGATATCAGTGAATATGTGAAAGGCTCCACTGTAACCTCTTGTGAGGATATTCCAGTGATTTCTCTTGAGCGTATGGAAAAAATCTTGATTGAAAAGGCACTAAATCATTATGGTGATACTTTAGAAGGCAAGAAAGAGGCTGCGGCAGCATTAAATATTTCCTTAGCAACTCTGTATAATAAAATTAAAAAATATAATTCTAATTCCTAGAATAAGTGTTCTAAATATTAGAACACTTATTTTGCTTGTGGACAATAATAATTATATAAAAATAATTATATCTTATTCTAATATTTATAATTTACCTTTTAGGATTGCTAATCTGAAAAATCAGAAAAACCCTTGCCCTTATCTGTTTTTTTCTTATTAATTAAATTTTGGCACAAAAATTGCAACTACAAATTAACAGAACATTTTAAATATATGAAAATTTTAAAAAATAATATTGTTTTATTATATTAAAGGAGGTCTAATCATTGAAACAAGTACAGTACCAGGACATTGTTGAAGCAGTAGCCCAAATATGTATTTCAGCAAACTATGATCTAGGTAAAGATGTTGAAGGAGCATTTTCAAGTTATAGGGAGACAGAAGAATCTCCTACAGGGAAAAAAATCCTTCAGCAGTTAATTGACAATGCTCATATCGCTAGAGAGGAAAGGGTTCCCATGTGTCAAGACACAGGTGCCGCTGTAATTTTCGTCGAGTTAGGTCAAGAGGTAAGTATTGTTGGCGGCAGCTTTGAGGATGCCATTAACGATGGGGTGAGAAAGGGCTATCTAGAGGGATATTTAAGAAAATCTATGGTTTCCCATCCTTGGAAAAGAGAAAATACTGGTGATAATACCCCTGCTATTATTCATACTAAGATAGTTTCGGGGGATAAACTAAAACTCACTATTGCACCTAAAGGTGGTGGTAGTGAAAATATGAGTGCAATTAAAATGATGGTACCGGCAGATGGCCTAAATGGTATTAAAGAATTCGTTATTGAGCAAGTATCTAAGGCTGGAGGAAATCCTTGTCCACCGATTATTGTAGGGGTCGGAGTAGGAGGGAATTTTGAAAAATGTGCCTTCCTGGCAAAGGAAGCTCTGCTTAGAGAAGTAGGTCAACTAAATCCAGACCCAGAACTACAGGAATTAGAAAAGGATCTGTTAAGCTCTATCAACAAGCTGGGAATAGGTCCTCAAGGGCTAGGTGGAACTACTACTGCTTTAGCAGTCCATGTAAATGTTTATCCCTGTCATATTGCCAGCATGCCAGTAGCTGTAAATATAAACTGCCATGCCAGTAGACATAAGTCAATACAATTATAATACCGAGGTGATCCTATGAGCGAGAATATAATTAGTACTCCCTTAACAAAAGAGCAGATAAGTAAGCTTTCAGCAGGAGATCAGGTCTATATCACAGGAACAATCTATACTGCTAGAGACGCAGCCCATAAGCGACTGGTAGACCTGATAGAAGAGGGGAAGGAACTTCCTTTTAACTTAGAAGGTCAGATAATATACTATGTGGGTCCTAGTCCAGCTAAGCCGGGCAAGCCTATAGGCTCTGCAGGACCTACTACTAGCTATCGGATGGATGCCTATGCGCCAACTTTAATTAAAGAGGGGCTAAAGGGTATGATTGGTAAGGGAGCTAGAAATCAGAAAGTAAGAGATGCCATGATGGAGCACAAGGCAGTTTATTTCGCTGCAGTTGGGGGTGCAGCAGCTTTAATTGCTAAATGTATTACTAAATCAGAAGTTGTAGCTTATCCTGAATTGGGGCCGGAGGCTGTGTATCGGCTAGAAGTGGAAAAGCTACCTGTGATAGTAGTTAATGATATCAATGGTCAAGATTTATATGAAATAGGTAGAGCCCAATATGCTAAATAAGCAATTATTGAAAGGAGTTTTGGAAAATGAGTGACAACAGCTTTTTAATTAGGAAACTTCACTCTTTGAGTGGGGTGCTTCCAATAGGCATTTTTCTAATTGTACATTTAACTATCAATTCTTTTGCAATAAAGGGGTCCGAAGCTTACAATGCCAAAGTGGCATTTCTAACCAACATGCCCTTGATCTGGGTTGCAGAGATATTTTTTATAGCTATTCCCATATTATTTCATGCTATCTACGGGATATACATTGTCTATGTAGCTAAAAACAATATTCTTCAATACAATTATTACCGCAACTGGTCTTTTTATCTACAGAGAATTAGTGCTATCCTTACTCTTCTGTTTCTTATAATCCATGTCTATGCTACCAGGATCAGCAATCTGCTATATGGAACAGAGGTTGGATTTGGAATGATGGTTGATATTCTATCTAATCCTGCTACGCTAGTCTTCTATATCGTCGGTTTAGTTGCTTCCGTATACCATTTTACCAACGGACTGTGGACTTTCTTTATTACTTGGGGAATTACTATAGGACCAGTTTCACAACGTTATTCATATGTTGTATGTGCAGGTTTATTCTTAGTTATTAACGTTACAGGAATTATGACTTTATTAGCTTTTGTTAGATAAAAAAAGGGGGAAAAAAAATGAGTAAAAAGGTCATCATTGTAGGGGGCGGATTAGCTGGTTTAATGGCCACCATGAGAATAGCTGAAAAAGGTATCCCGGTAGATCTATTTTCCCTATGTCCAGTAAAGCGCTCTCACTCAGTTTGTGCCCAAGGTGGGATGAATGCAGCCATGGATACTAAGGGTGAAGGGGACTCTACCTATGAGCACTTTGTAGATACTGTTTATGGTGGCGACTATTTAGGCAATCAGCCATCCATCAAGGGGATGTGCGATAGCGCACCAGATATTGTTCACATGATGGATCGCATGGGGGTTATGTTTAGCCGCACGTCAGAAGGTTTACTAGATATGCGTAGATTTGGTGGAGTAAAAAAGCGCCGCACAGTTTTTGCCGGAGCAACATCTGGCCAACAGCTACTGTATGGCTGTGATGAGCAGGTGCGCAGATACGAGGCCAAGGGATTAGTGAAAAAGTATGAGGGCTGGGAGTTTTTGTCTGCCATTATCGATGACAAACAGGTATGTAGAGGGATTGTAGCCCAGAACCTTTCAAATATGGAGATTCACTCATTTACTGGTCAGGCAGTAATCATAGCCAGTGGTGGGCCTGGAGTTATTTTCGGTAAGAGCACCAATTCTATAATCAATACAGGTAGTGCTGCTTCTTCCATCTATCAGCAAGGTGTTTACTACGCCAACGCTGAATTTGTCCAGTTCCATCCATCGGGTATGCTGGGAGATGATAAGACTAGACTAATGTCTGAATCAGCTAGAGGCGAAGGTGGTCGAGTGTGGACTTGGAAGGACGGCAAGAAGTGGTATTTCCTAGAGGAGTGGTATCCAGCATACGGCAACCTGGTGCCTAGAGATATTGCCTCTCGAGCCATTTATAAGGTCTGTGTAGAAATGGGATTAGGGATAGATGGACAAAATCAAGTATATTTAGACCTTACTCATTTAGATAGAGAGTTTTTAGAAAACCGCTTAGGGGGCATTATGGAGATCTATCGCAGTTTCAATGGAGACGATCCCTGTGAGGTTCCGATGAAAATATTCCCCGCTGTTCACTATTTTATGGGAGGAGTTCATGTTGATAACAATCATATGACTTCTATTCCAGGTCTATTTGCTGCGGGTGAGTGTGACTATATGTATCATGGAGCTAATAGATTAGGTGCTAACTCACTGCTATCTGCACTTTACAGTGGCTATATAGTAGGACCAGCAACAGTGAACTACTTAAATGGTGTCACTGAAAATACTGCAGAAGCCATTAATAAAGCTGCAAGCCAGGAGCTTAAGAGACAACAGGAAATTAATGATAGTATCTATAAATTAAATGGAACGGAAAACCCCTATGTGCTACATAAGGAAATGGGGGAAATGATGACAGAAAACGTTGGTGTAGTCAGATACAATAAGCAGCTAATTGAGGCAGACAGCAAGCTGCAAGAATATATGGAACGCTATAAGAAGATAAACATTCAAGATATGTCTAAATGGGGCAATCAATCAGTTATGTTTACTAGACAATTAAAGAACATGATTGAATTGGCAAGGGTTGTTACTTTAGGTGCATTAATGAGAGACGAGAGTAGAGGTGCCCATTACAAGCCCGAGTTCCCAGAGCGAAATGATGGAGACTGGCTAAAAACTACTAAAGCTAAATGGACCCCATCAGGACCAGAGATAAGCTATGAAGAAGTAGACACCTCAATATTAACGCCAAAACCAAGAAGATATGATGTGGACAGGGAGGCTAAGTAATATGAGAGAGCATATTCATATTAAAGTAAAGCGTCAAGACAATCCTCAAGTAGCTCCTCGATGGGAAGAGTTTAAAATTCCTTACAAGCCTAATATGAATGTAGTATCAGTGCTAATTGAGGTGCAGAGAAGCCCAGTTAATGTTCAAGGTGAAAAGACTACACCGGTGGTCTGGGAGTGCAACTGCCTAGAGGAAGTGTGTGGTGCCTGCACTATGATAATTAACGGAGAAGCAAAGCAGGCATGTTCAGCTTTGATAGATAAAATGCCTGATCAGACAATATCCTTAGAGCCTCTAACTAAGTTTCCGGTAATAAGAGACTTATTGGTAGATCGTAAAAAAATATTTGACCATCTGCTAGAGGTGAAAGCTTGGGTAGAAATTGACGGAACTTATCCTTTAGGAAGAGGGCCGCGGATGAATGATAAAGTAAGACGCTGGGCATATGAAATTTCCAAATGTATGACTTGTGGATGCTGTTATGAATCATGCCCCAACTTTAACTTTAAATCAAAGTTTATAGGTCCTGCCCCAATTGCCCAAGCACGTCGCTTTAATGCCCATCCACTAGGTAGCTATAATAAGGAAGAACGAATGGAGGCACTGATGAAGGAAGGCGGTATTGCCGATTGTGGCAACGCTCAAAACTGTGTTAAAGCATGTCCCAAAAAGATAGACTTAACTACCTCTATTGCAGATATGAACAGAGATACTACTGTATATAGCATCAGCAGATTCTTTAGAAAATAATAATTCTAATTATAAATAATTTAAAATTAAAAAAGGGGGAAAAAAAGTGGGACTTAGAGAAGATGCTTTAAAGCTGCACAAGGATAACGTAGGTAAACTAGGTGTTTACAGTAAGGTGGAAGTAAAGGATAAAAGGGATTTAAGCTTAGCTTATTCGCCTGGAGTGGCAGAGCCCTGCAAAGAAATTCACAGCGATCCAGCTACTGTTTACGAGTATACTAATAAAGGAAACTTTGTAGCTGTTGTTTCCGACGGCACAGCAGTTTTAGGTTTAGGTGATATTGGACCTGCAGCAGCTATGCCTGTTATGGAAGGTAAAGCAGTATTATTTAAAGCATTTGCTGGTGTAGACGCTTTTCCAATTTGTTTAAATACTACTGACGTAGATAAAATAGTGGAGACAGTTAAGCTATTAGAACCAACTTTTGGAGGAGTAAACTTAGAGGATATCGCAGCTCCACAATGCTTTGAAATTGAAAGTAGACTAAAAAAGGAAACGAACATTCCTATCTTTCATGATGATCAACATGGAACAGCTATCGTATGCATGGCAGGATTGATTAACGCTTTGAAGATTACAGGAAAGTCTCTCTCGGAAATAAAAATAGTAACAAATGGAGCTGGAGCAGCAGGAATCGCTATCATCAAGCTGTTAATGAGTATGGGTGTGGAAAATGTAGTTATGTGTGACAGCAAGGGAATTATATACGAAGGACGCCCCGTAGGCATGAATAAAGAAAAGGACGAAATAGCAAAAATAACTAATAAGAAAAGAAAATCTGGTTCTTTGGCCGATGCAATGAAGGGTACAGATGTGTTTTTAGGGATTTCCATTGCCAACACGGTAACTCCTGAAATGATCAAATCTATGAACCCAAATCCAATAATCTTTGCTATGGCTAATCCAATTCCTGAGATTATGCCAGAGGATGCTATTGCAGCAGGTGCGGCAGTTGTGGGAACAGGTAGATCAGATTTCCCCAATCAGGTCAATAACGTTTTAGCCTTCCCAGGAATATTTAGAGGTGCACTAGATGTAATGGCAACTGATATCAATGAAGAGATGAAGGTAGCTGCAACCTATGCAATAGCAGATTTAATTACAGAGGATGAGTTAAAGCCAGATTATGTAATACCAGCAGCTTTTGATCCCCGAGTAGCCCCGGCTGTTGCAAAAGCAGTAGCTAAGGCAGCTATTGAAAGTGGCGTAGCTCGCAAGCAAATAGATCCAGAAGAAATAGCTGAAAGAACTAGACAGATGACAGTAAAATAGCAACCCTATAAAAAGGAGCCCTAAGGGTTCCTTTTTAATTTAAATGACTTTCTTTATTAAATAAAACATGTTAAAATATATAATGACTTAGTACGACTAATACTAGGAGGAAAAATTCTAAAGATGATATTTATGTTCACTATACGTGCCACTGTTCCTCGCCTAATGGGGAGGGTCAAAAATGTTTAACAAATTTATACCCAACATTTTCACATTAGCCAATCTATTTTTAGGTTTTTTAGCTCTCATATATACAATGGATGGAGAGTTTCGTTTGGCCGCCATATTGATCTTGTTTTCTGTAGTTCTAGATGGCTTAGATGGCAAAGTTGCAAGACGGCTTGATGCCACTAGCAATTTTGGGAAAGAGCTAGATTCTCTGTCTGACTTAGTGTCATTTGGAGTAGCTCCTGCTGTGCTGGTATATGCTTTTATCTTACAAGCAAATTTAGGTGTATTAGGCTTATTCTTTGCGGTAGTATTTGCACTATGCGGAGCTGTCAGACTAGCTAGATTTAACGTGTTAGAGATTACTACCCATTTTGTGGGAGTGCCTATTACGGCAGCGGGTGGTTTTATTGCGCTATTAATTTTGTTTGGTACTAGTCTGCCAGCAGTATATTTTGCTGTAACGACGGTTCTCTTAGCTTTTTTGATGGTTAGCACTATAAAGATTCCCAAGTTCTAAAAGAATACCATAATGAAAACAGGACTATTGATAGGTTAATCCTTTATCAACAGTCCTGTTTTTTTATTTCAAAATTCCCAACTTTCTTCTATAGGCCTGAATTCGAGAGCGGTAATATTTTACCGTATTAAGATTTGGTTGCATTTTCTCAGCTTCTTTTTTTAAAAGCTCTTGATAAAGCTTTAAACTACTTGCTGCTTGCATTCTCTCATATGCGCTAAGTACAGGATTATATCTCATTGCCCATCCCCTTCTTGTTGTTTAAAGTTAGTTTGTCCATTTTTTTTAGTTTTATAAACATATACTTACAAGTTTAATCATATGTATTATCAAATATAAAACTAATGGACAAGGTGTGAGGGAGAATGCTTATAATCATAGGAATTGCAATATTACTTTCACTGATCAGTGTATGGGACTTTTTAAAATCCTACAGCATAGACCAACTACTTAGACAGAGACAAATAGAATTGGCAACCTTACTAATAGGAATTGATTTAAGTAAAGGGTTTCTACTTCTTATTTTTGCTAAGCAGCTAAACTTAAGCTTTGTTGAACTATATGTTATAGGTTTGATAATGACCCTATGCAGCTCTACAAGGTGGGTGCGCTATCGGACTTATGTTCAATTTACTGCTACTATAGGATTTATTTGGCCCCTATTACCCCATTTTTTTAATACCTTATTAGCATTATTTCTAATCTCTGCATTTATTAATAAGAACCTATTTTCTCCAATAAAAAAAGCTGGTTATATAATTCCCATAGGCAGCTTCTTTTTGCTAAATAACATATATCTACTATTATCCTTGTGGTTAATAATTTTCTTAATACAAAGGTATTTAATTGAACCATCAGCTACCTTAATTGAAAAAAAGAGCTATCAAGAGCCTAGCCTACGCATATATTTAGGTTAAAAATACATTCACTTTTTCCCTTGGCCAACATAAGATATTTTAGAAGTAAATATAATAGCGAGGTGATTAGCTTGAAAATTTATTACTTTAGAGTTCCGGGTTTTTTAAGAAAGCTACTGGATAAAATATTCAAGTAGAAATGCTTTTAGAGTAGAAGTATCTACTCTTTTTTTTTATATTAAACATATACATAAAAATATAAAAGGGGGAGATGAGGGTTATGTACATAGGTAGGAAAAAAAAAAGACAAAAAAATAAAAGCTTAAACAGCTTTACTCGTGGAAGATTTAGACTTATTGCCGCTTTTTTATTTATTGCTAGTGGACTTATATTAATTACTAGTGCTCTAATAAAATAAGAGACTCGTTTGAGTCTCTTATTGATCTGTAAAGCCAACACCAATTACTCCTCCCATAGCTCCCCCTAATATTATGGTTCCTGATTTAATAAGAAGTGAAGTTAAATCATTACCTAAAGAGCCAAAAACAACAGAGACTATGATATTAAAAACAAGAAAGACAACGGCTACAACTACTCCTAAAATTAATCCTTTTGTGCCAATAGACTTGCTGGTAACAAAACCACCAATGAGAATACTAAAAAATAAAATAGCTAAGCTAGTTAGGCTCATATGCTTTTCCGACAAAGAAGTAAAATAAAAGAGAAGACTCATTAATAAGACAAGTAGAATGCTAACTCCAACTGCAACTACTAAGCCTTTCAAAATTATTGATGTGCGAAACCATCCTGCCGAGTTTTCTGTCACTAAATCACCTCCATTAAAAATTATTATATAAATATGCTTTTCCATTGAATATATGTTTATTTTTTAAATAAAATTACAAGGGATTTCCATCTTTATGCCGAAATAAAACAAATAACAATCAAAATCAATAGCATAAATGTAATTTCTTTAAAGGGGGGAGTTATAGGATTGATTAATTAATACAAGCTGTAGTATACGAAGGACAAAATATGGAAAAAATATATGGTAATTGAATGCTAAAACAGGAGCTTACTATATATGAAAATCACCTTTCCTCACATGGGGAATTTATCAATACCCCTAGAGACTGTGTTTAGACAGCTAGGCATAGAAGTGGTTTTACCACCAAGCACAACTAAAAAAACTATTAGCTTAGGTGTTCAGTATTCGCCTGAGCAAATATGCTTACCATTTAAATATATTTTAGGGAACCTAATAGAAGGCCACCAACAGGGAGCAGATACTATTGTTATGCTAGGGGGTTGTGGTCCGTGTAGGTTTGGTTTTTATGGTAATTTATCTAAGGAAATTCTAGAGGATTTGGGATTGGACTTTAAGTTTGTTTATTTTGATGAGCATTTGCTAAGCACCTTGTTCGAGTTTAAATACCATTCTAAATTTAGCTGGTTAAAGATATATCCTGCTTTGCTACTGGGATGGCACAAGCTTATTCTTATAGAACACTTAGAAGATTTGGCTTGTACCCATCGTCCCTTTTTTTCTAATATGGAACTAATGGATTTTGAGAATCATATAGAATTTATTTTACAGGAAATAAAAAGGGCTAATTCACAAAAAGAGTTGAGGGATATTCAAAAATTATTAGAAAGAGATTCTTACTTTTGTAAGGAAAAAATATTAAATCACCAATTGGTAAAGGTAGCTTTAATTGGAGATATTTACACCTTGCTGGAACCCCAGTGCAACTTCAATATTAATAAAGAGTTAGGGCGAAGGGGAGTGCAGGTAATCAATACTACTAAGGTCTCAACTTGGATAATAAACTCCTTGGTAGGACTTAAACACACTAGAGAAGGTAGGAATATCCTATCCTATGCCAAGCCTTATTTAAAGGAGCCAGTAGGGGGACATGGATTACATAGTGTGGCTAATTCTAACATGCTGGCATCTCAGGTAGATGGATTAGTACAGTTAATGCCTCTTACATGTACACCTGAAATAGTTGCTGCTAGTATTATTCCTACTGTAAGCAGCCAGAAAAAAATTCCTGTTTTAAAGCTTTTCATAGATGAACATACTGCAGATACTGGATTTTTTACCCGTATCGAAGCATTTGTAGATTTACTGACAAGGAAAAATGATAAAAAGAAGGTGAATGGTTTTGAGTATGTCAATTGAAGAAGTCTGTGAGAAATTGCATGAAAATGATTATAAGATTACTCCCCAAAGGAGAATTATTTTAAAGGTTTTTCTTGACCACTTGGAAAAACACCTTAGTGCTGAAGAAATATATAATATTGTTAAAGAATCCCATCCTGAAATTGGTTTAGCTACAGTATATCGTACCCTTGATTTATTAGCTGAGCTAGAAGTGTTACAAAAGGTTAACTTTGGTGATGGGCGCAGTAGATATGAATTTTCCGACGATGAAGTACATCATCACCACCATCTAATATGCCTAAAATGTGGTGCTGTTACTGAGTTTGCTGATGATAATTTAGAAGCATTAGAAAAATCAATTGCTGACAAAAGTGGATTTAAAATTCTAGATCATCAATTAAAGTTTTTTGGTTACTGTGAGAAATGCAAATAATAGAGTTCCAGGAAATTATAAAGACTATCCTTTGTGGGTAGTCTTTTTTAACTTATGTTTTCACTCTTTGCAGGGAAATCTATTTAAAAATAGAAGTATTAAATTTATTGTAATTTTTAACAGGAGGTTGGACGGATTGTACTATTTAAAAGTTAATCACAGCTTTGATGCGGCTCATTTTTTACGCCACTATCAAGGTAAATGTGCAAATATTCATGGTCACACTTGGAATATTCAAATTATTGTAAAAGGTGAGGCATTAAACCATCAAGGAATGTTGATTGATTTTGGGATTTTGCGACAAAATCTAAAGGAAGTTCTTGAAGAGTTTGATCACAAGTTGATTAATGACTTACCCTATTTTTCAGAGCAGGCTAATAACCCAACAGCAGAGAATATTGCCTATTATATTTTTAGAAAATTAGGTGAAAAGCTACCTGATGAGGTATTCTTAGATGCTGTAGAGGTATGGGAATCGCCTAAATCTGCAGCTATCTATAGAAAGGGTTGATTAAGTGCAGGATCAGCATTATTTAAGCGAAATGTTTTCTACTATTCAAGGAGAGGGAAAATATGTTGGCGCTAGACAGATTTTTATCAGATATTCTTCTTGTAATCTTCAATGCAGCTATTGTGACACTCCGGTTGAAGATATTCCATTTTGTAGGATTGAAGTAACGCCAGGTTTAAAGGATTTTATAGAGCTACCTAATCCTATAAACACAGAAACGGTGTTAAAATACATAAGGGCATGGAAGCCAGAGATACATCATGCTGTTAGTTTTACAGGTGGTGAACCCCTTTTAAATAGGGATTTGTTAAAAATATTAATGATTAAGGTTAGAGATTTAGGTTTAAAAGTGCTATTGGAGACTAACGGAACTTTAGTTCAGGAGCTGGAAGAGATTGTAGAATTTGTGGATATTATAAGTATGGACATCAAACTACCAGAGTTTACTGGAAAAAGCTATTTTGACCAGCATGAAAAATTCATTCTTAAATCATTAGCTAAGGATTTATATATAAAGGTAGTTGTTTCTGCGACTACAGATATCAAAGAATTTATGGAAGCCATGCAGCTTGTTGCTAAGGTTGATAATAATATTCCTGTGATAATACAACCTATCTCGGCTCAAAATACTAGGATACCTACTCCTAATCAGCTGCTTTTTTTTCAAGCTAAAGCCTTAGATGTTTTGACATCAGTAAGAGTGATTCCTCAAACCCACAAATTCTTAAATCAATTATAAACGATATGGAGGGTATATTATGGATCCACAGAAGATCGAAGAGGGTATACGCTTAATCTTACAGGGAATAGGTGAGGACCCAGATAGGGAAGGCTTAAAGGATACACCTAAAAGAGTAGCTAGAATGTACCAAGAAGTATTTGCGGGTTTAGAAGAAGATCCTCAGGAGCACTTAAAAATAGTATTTACAGAAGAGCATGAGGAAATGGTATTGGTCAAGGATATTCCAATTTATTCAATGTGTGAGCATCACCTACTTCCCTTTTATGGCAAAGCACATGTAGCCTATATTCCTAGAAAGGGCAAGATTACAGGCTTAAGTAAACTAGCTAGAGTAATTGAAGGCTACGCTAAAAGACCTCAGCTACAAGAGAGATTAACCTCACAAATAGCTGACTCGGTTATGGCATCTTTAGAACCTAGGGGAGTAATAGTAGTCATAGAAGCTGAGCACATGTGCATGACTATGCGAGGAGTAAAAAAACCTGGTTCTGCTACACTCACTTCTGCAGTTAGAGGATTATTTAAAACAAATGAAGCTACGCGGTCTGAAGCATTTTCATTAATAAGAGGTGTAAACTAATTTAGAAAAGGAAGGATTACCAATGAATGTATTAATTGAAGTGGCATCTGTACTACTATTTGTGATAATAGGCGTATCTTTAATATATTTTTTAAGTAAAAAGGAGCTTCTATAGTGAATCAATCCATGAAGATACTAATTACAAACGATGATGGAATTAATGCAGTTGGGTTAATAAGCCTAGTAAGATTCTTTGCTGATAGAGGGCACCATGTTACAGTAGTAGCTCCTGACAGTGAAAGAAGTGCATGTGGGCATGCAATAACAGTTCATCATCCTTTACGAGTATCAAAGAGTCAAATAGCTCAAGTAAAGAGCTATGCAGTCAACGGCACACCTGCAGACTGTGTAAAACTAGCCTTAGATTCTTTAATTGAGCCACCTGATATGGTTTTATCAGGCATCAACAGAGGTCCAAATTTAGGTACGGATGTATTGTATTCGGGCACTGTTTCTGCTGCCATAGAAGCAGCATTGGAAAGTTTTCCAGCAATAGCAGTAAGCATAGCTGATTACAAAGCGCCAAATTATGAAGTATGTGCTGATTATATTATCAAAATTGCTGAATCCTATCATAACCATTCACTACCCAGTGGAACCTTACTCAATGTCAATATTCCCAATATACCCTTAAACCATATAAAGGGTATAAAAATCACAAAGCTAGGAGAAAGAAAATACCTTAATAACTTTGAAAAACGTCAAGATCCTAGAGGTGGAACATATTATTGGCTGGCAGGAGTTGCTGATGAATCAAATCCTGAAGAAGACACAGATGTTTGGGCGGTTAAGAACTCCTACGTTTCGGTGACACCTATTCACTTTGATCTGACTAACCACTACTTTCTAGAAAAGCTTAGAGATTGGAATTTATAATTACCCACTTAAACAGAGCTGTCATTGGAGAGGGGATAGGTGCATGCTTCATTTAGTAGTGAATATATTGCTATTTTTTGTTATTTTAAACTTTGGTTGGATAAAAGATCAGCTAAAAGGAAAAAAGACTCAGCAAACATTGGGAGAGGTAGCCACAATTCCAGTACTACTTGGGATTGCTCTAACCTTGGTAGACAATTTGAGAATATTTTTTATGTATCGACTATTAATTTTCATATTGCTCACTATTATTATCTATGTAGTAGTAGGTAAGGTTAAAAAGTTTGTTAAAAAATCCAATAGTTAGGATTTTCTAGTTAGTAGTTTTATAACACTATTAATTGAGGTGACTTTAAACAAAAGCAGCAAAGTAATATAGACAAAGCCACAAATGGCAATAGCTGTGACAAGGGAAAACAGGGTTTCAGTGGATGGGAAAAATAAAGGCACCAAGATCTTAATGAATATTAATAATATAGCCCCACAGCTCAGGGGTCTTAGCAGGTGTTGCTGAAGTAATATATTTAAGCCGGTTATTTTGCTGATGCTAATAATATTTAGGTAAGCCATGATTACAAAGCTGACAATCAAGGTTAACAGGGCTCCATAAATACCGTATTGGGGAATAGAGGTCAAGTAATATATACCCATCAATCTAATGGTTCCCCCTATTAAGCTATTGAAGAAAATGACTTTTACTTCACCTAGACCTTGTAATATACCCATTGTAGTTTGTTGGAGATAGAGAAAAATGCAACCAACTGCTAGAAAACGCAGTATATTTCCAGCGTCAGTGTTGTTAAACAATACCCTAGTTAGCTCTGGACCAAAAGTATAAAAGATGATTCCACTATAGATACCTATTAAAATGGTTAGCTTTAAAGACTTATGGATTAATGAACTTATTAGATATCTATTATTTTGAGCTACCGCTTCAGATATGGCTGGGGTAAGGGTAACTGTTAAAGAAATGGTCAATACAGTAGGTAATACTAACAGGGATAAGGCCATTCCAGAATACTGGCCATAAACAGTAGCAGCCTCGCTTACAGTCAAGCCTGCCACCTGAAGTCTTTGAGGTAGCATCATAGCTTCTATAGCCAAAATAATTGAAGCTAATACTCGAGTAAAGGTTATTGGTACCGATAGTCGATGAATATCCTTTAATATATCAAGAGTGTTCAGATTTGATTCTTTAGAAAAACTGAGCTTAGGTCCTTTAAAGTAATAAATTACAACTACTACTATTAGGCCAACTAGTTCACCTGCAACCATTCCTAACGCCAATCCAGTTACTGCGTATTCTAAACCATAATTCATCATATAGCCTGCTGCTGCTAAGCCGACAAAAACTCGTATTAGTTGCTCTACAGTCTGGGTAATTGCAGTGGGGACCATTTGCTGCATGCCTTGAAAAAAACCTCTAAAAGCACTAGATACAGAAATAAAGAAAATAGCTGGTATCATAGTTTTAAATATCATTCCCACTCGAGGATCTGGAAAAGCATATTCTTTTAATATAGGATAAAGAGCGTACATAGAAATAGAGAAAAATATTCCAGAAGCAAATAAAAACAACAAGGATATCTTAAATATTTTTATTGCTGCAGCCATATTACCTCTAGCACTATAGGTAGATACCAGTTTAGATATAGCATAGGGAATCCCTGCAGTTGCAATTACCAAAACCATAATATAGACAGGAAAAACCATTTCATATAAGCCAATTCCTTCTGCTCCTACTATGCGTACTGCCCACACCCGATAAATAAACCCGATAATTCTATTAAAAAAGCTGGCAACAACTAGAATAATTGCACCTATTATAAAAGACTGCCTATTCATTATTTCCCCCAATAGTTTTTACCAATTTTTATGCGCGCCCCACTAAATTAATGTTATCGCTCGCCTAGATAGATATTTTTTTATCATTTCAGCTATTTTTAGAAGGATTTTTGAACAATTTGCTTAAATAAATACATTAATAAATGGTTAATTTATTCAATGCTTCTCCGACTTGGCCAAAACATAGAATACTATGTTAAAGGATAGACCAAACGAACAGGAGGGAGTTATATGAAAAGTTATCCGACTAACAAGCTGCGCAATATCAGTTTGATTTCCCACGGTGGGGCTGGCAAGACCTCATTAGTAGAATCAGTGTTGTTTAAAGCTGCACTGACTACCAGATTGGGAAAAGTAGAAGATGGAAATACTGTTTCAGATTATTTGCCAGAAGAGATTAAGCGATCAGTAAGTATTAATACTTCTTTAGTTCCTTGCTTATGGCAGGACTATAAAATCAACTTCTTGGACACACCCGGCTATGGAGATTTTGTTGGTGAAGTCAAAGGTGCATTAAGAGCTGCTGACGCTGGATTAATAGTAGTTTGCGGAGTAGCGGGAGTAGAGGTTCAAACCGAAGCGGTGTGGGATTATCTAGATGAACTAAATTTGCCCCGGATGGTTTTTGTAAATAAGATGGATAGAGAAAATGCCAATTTCCACCAAGCCTATGAGATGCTAAGAGAAAGCTATGGGAATAAAATCTTACCTGTGCAATTGCCAATCGGCAGTGGAGAGGACTACAGTGGAATAGTAGACCTATTATCTCTAAAAGCCTATAGCTTTAATGGCAAGGGCGACTCAGTAGCAACAGAGCTACCTGTACATATCCAAGATCAGGCCGAATTATATCGGGAGGCAATGATAGAATCTATTGCAGAATGTGACGATGAGCTGCTAATTCAGTATTTAGATGGTACCACCTTGAGTTTTGATCAGCTAAAACAAGGATTAAAGAAAGGATTGGCTGAAAATAAGATTGTACCTGTGCTCTGTGGCTCGGCAATTAAGGGCATTGGTATTGACTTGTTAATTCAATCACTAATAGATTTTGCCCCTGAGCCAATAGTTGAAGATGATGATAAACTAAAGGCTTTAGTTTTCAAAACAATGGCTGACCCATATGTGGGAAGACTTAATTTCTTTAGAGTATTTTCTGGCAAAATGCAATCGGATAGCCTAATCTACAATGTCTCAAAAAATGCTGATGAGAAAATAGGACAAATTTTTTCTATGACAGGCAAGAATCAGCAGCCTATGCAGTTTATTGGGGCAGGAGACATAGGTGCTGTTGCTAAGCTCCAATTGACTGGTACGGGAGATACCTTAGGACATAAAGATATCATAGACTCCTTTGAAAAAATCTCTTACCCTAATCCTACCTTTTCTGTGGCGGTTTTTCCCAAATCAAAAGGAGATGAGGACAAATTAGGCTCTGCAATCAACCGATTGCTAGAAGAAGATCCCACTTTGCGTTTCGCAAAGAATGTAGAGACTAAAGAGTCTATTCTGACAGGAATTGGTGAAATGCATCTGGATATTGTAGTAGAAAGACTGCAAAGAAAGTTTGCTGTTGAGGTGGCCACCTACACTCCTAAAATACCTTATCGTGAGACTATTAAGAGCAGTATTAAGGTGGAAGGCAAACATAAGAAACAATCGGGAGGGCATGGTCAATATGGGCATGTATGGATTGAGTTTACTCCCTACCCCGAAGGAGATTTTTATTTTAACGAAACAATTTTTGGAGGAGCAGTGCCTAAACAATATATCCCAGCTGTTGAAAAGGGGCTTAGAGAAGCCATGCAGGAAGGGGTACTGGCCGGATATCCTACAACTAACATTAAAGCAACCCTTTACGATGGTTCCTTCCACCCTGTTGATTCCTCAGAGATGGCCTTTAAGATAGCTGCTTCCTTAGCTTTTCGAAAAGGAGTTGATAAGGCAAATCCTGTGCTTTTAGAGCCGGTAATGGAAGTAGGCATATCTGTACCGGAAACCTTTATGGGCGATATAATGGGAGATGTAAATTCTAAGCGGGGTAGAATACTAGGGATGGAGTCTCATGGAAAGACTCAAGAAATTAAAGCATTAATTCCTTTAGCCGAGCTTAGTCGATATGCAATAGAGCTTAAGGCAATGACCCAAGGCAGAGGAACCTTCTCCATGACCTTTGGCCAATACGAAGAGGTTCCCCATAAAATTGCAGAGACTATTATTAGTCAACTTCAAGCAAAATCAAGCTAGAAATATTTAAAAGTATAAAAAGAAAAGCGGTGTAGCATAACTAACATCGCTTTTCTTTTTATTAATCTAAACTATATTAAGGAGATATACTCTTATGCATCACTTGTTAGAGACATTACCTAATAAGCATAGTAAAAAAATAAAGGAGCTAATTAAGCTTACTGAGCTGACTTTTTTTTCTTTAATGGTGAATAATAGAACTGCTATAGTAGGCACAAATAAAAAGTTAATTATTTGCTGTAAAAAGTTCTATTTTTTCTATGAAATAAAATGGTCCGAGTGGAATAATATCGTCAGCTGCGCCTATGATAATAGTAAAGGAAATATATTTACTATAGTTTTAAAAAATGATACTTGGCAAATTGATGTGTCCTCTGATAAGATATATTTGTTAGGAGATTTAGAACAAAAAATAAATAAAGGTATTTTAGAATTAGTATAGAAAGAATATAGTTAGAACTATGCTATAGGGAGGTAAGGCGCATGACTTTAGGGTTTATTCCAAATTTAGGTTTTACTGAGTTGATATTAATCCTTATTATTGCCTTAGTTATATTTGGACCTAGCAAATTGCCTGAAGTAGGTAAGGCCTTGGGCAAGAGTATCAGAGAATTTAAAAGTGCAACTAGCAAAACAGATGAGGATAGTACTAACAATAGTGAAGAGAAAAAAGAGCAGAGCTAAGAGTCAATTAAAGGAAGCGAATAGCTTCTTTTAATTTTTTCTATTAATAAGATAGGTTATTACAGGAGGATGAAAAAGTTGGAAGAGTTAAAGGAAAAAATACGAACAGAAGGGTTAATTCTCTCAGATCAGATATTAAAAGTGGATTCCTTTCTCAATCACCAAATTGATCCGGTGTTAATGAGAAAAATAGGTGAGGAATTCGCTGCTAGGTTTAAGGATGACCAAGTATCTAAAATATTAACAGTTGAAGCTTCAGGAATTGCAGTTGCTCTAATGACAGGACTAGCCTTAGAGGTTCCAGTCATCTTTGCAAAAAAAACTAAGGCATCTACCATGTCAGACAATTTCTATGTTGGAAAAATTAAATCATTTACCAGGGGCAATGAAGTATCTATCCAGGTTAGCAATAATTACATTAATTCAACAGATCGCATTTTAATTATAGACGATTTTTTGGCCACGGGACAAGCTACCTTAGGCTTGATAGAGATTATTAGCAACGCAAAAGCTACATTAGTTGGAATTGGCACAGCAGTGGAAAAGTCTTTTCAAGAGGGTGGAAAACTCTTGCGATCTAATGGCATTAAAGTGGAATCCCTGGCAAAAGTATCATCATTACATGGTGGCGTAGTAAATTTTGAATAGTCCTCTTCAGGAGGGCTATTTTTATTTCTTTTCTTAAATAGGTATAGCCTAATGTAGAAAAATAAATAATAGAGTATGGGGAATTGTTTGAACAGTGGAGGTGCGTATGAGATTATACCTAATGGCGATATTAATGATATTTGGGCTGCTGCTATGCTCTCAGGCTCAAGCCCAAACGCCTACTATTGAAAGAAATCATATAGGCTTGGGGGATTTTGGTGAAGATGTAATGGAGGCACAGCTAACATTAGTTGAATTAGGCTATACTGACTTAGATACTACAGGCCTATTTGGTCATGACACCATGGAGGCAGTAGCTAGCTTTCAAGAAAGAGCAGGAATAGATGTGACGGGCATTATTGATGATTTGACAAAAGAGAGAATGATTGTTAAGGAGCTGACCACAGCTACCCAAAATGGAGCATTAATCGAAGTAACAGAAAATGATATTTTAGTTTTAGCTAAAATAATTCATGGTGAAGCCAGAGGAGAGCCTTATGTAGGACAAGTTGCAGTAGGGGCTGTAGTAGTAAATAGAGTAAAAAACCCCCTATTTCCTAATAATGTTAGTGGAGTTGTGTTTGAGCCACTGGCATTTACTGCTGTTGCCGATGGTCAATACTATATGTCACCAAATAGAGAGTCTTTTAGAGCAGCTTACGACGCATTAAAGGGAGTAGACCCATCAGATGGTGCTCTGTATTACTATAACCCTGCAAAGGCAACCTCTAGATGGATATATACTAGACCAGTAATCAAAAGAATAGGTAAGCATACTTTTGCTAGGTAGGTGGTTTTAGGAATGCATAAATTAAACAAAAGCATGATAATCTTTGGCCTTTTGTCAGCTCTATTAATTAGTGGATTAATTTGGCAATATCAACATAATCGCCTATTGGCATTACAGCTGGAAAATAGGTATCAGCAGTCATCTTTAGAAATGGCTCACCAATTAGCTAGACTTGAAGAGGGATTAGCTGTTTTAAAAGCAACAAACTCTCCTCAGAATGCTACAATATTTTTGTCTCAAGCAGCAAGCAACGTCAGCTTAATTAGAAATAGCTTAAGCCAATTACCTTTTGCCTTTTTCCCAACCCAGGACGTGGAAAAATTATTAAATGAACTTGACTTATTTCTAAATACCAGCATCAGGCAAACAGCGGGAGGGAGCTTACCCTTAGACTATATATCCATAGATTCTTATCATAGGCAGGTTAGGCTACTTAATAATGAAGCTCAAAAATTTGTAAGAAAGACACAAAACAATGAGCTGAGCTGGCGACAAATCCAACAGGAAATTACCCAAGGTGTCTTAGATGATCAATTAGCAGCTAGCTTGAACAATTTATTCAATACTGCTGGATATTTTGTTCCTCCAGTTACTCCAATGATTAATAGACCCCAGTGGTACGAATCTGGTCACGATATAGATAGTCAGGAGGCTTTAAAGTCCCTGCAGGAAATTATGGGCTTAGAATTTGATCAATTAGTAATTATTAGCAGCGACATAGAACAATCTCATGGCCAGTATCCAGGATATGATATCAGCTTAAGTACAACAATCGGTAACATTTCTGGTCATGTTACTAAAAGAGAAGGAAAAGTAACGTGGTTCCTTTGGGACAAAGAGCTAAGAGCAACTCAGGGTCCTAGGTCGGTCACATACACCCAAGCCGATAGAATAGCTAGAGATTTTTTAAATAGAATTGATGAAGAAATAAAGGTTACTGAAATAAATAGAACTGCATCAGACTTATATTATGAATATATATTTGCATGTAATGCTGAAGAAATTCTTTGTTACTCAGCTAGGATATGGATTAGAATAGCTAAGGATGATGGGAATGTAGTAGGCTTTAATAGCACAGGCTACCTATTTAAAAATGTGGATAGAGCAGATATGTTAGATAGAAACTTAAGTCCACAGCAAGCCTTGTCTAAAGTTAGTAATAGATTGCAAAATAAAACTACCAATGGACCAGTAATAATTACCCTACCTAGAAATATTAGAGTACTGGCCTATGAGGTAGCTGGTATTATTGACGATGAAAAATATATTGTTTATATCAATGCCAATACCGGTGAAGAGGAAATGATTCTAACAAAATAATAGTTGTGAAGGGCAGGATATTTCTAGAAAAAACAGAATAGTTCTAGGTAAAGAAAATACCAACACAATACTGTTGGTATTTTTTAATACTTAGATTACAGGAGGACTCATTTTGAATAATAACAATTTCAGCTGTATTTTATTTGATTTGGATGGAACTCTCTTAAATACTAACAATCTAATAATCCAATCCTTTAAATACACTTTGAAAAAACACCTCAATGTAGAGGCTACAGAAGCAGAGCTATATAGATTTTTTGGAGAGCCATTGCGTCTAACTCTTGCCCACTATGCACCAAATCAGGTAGAAGAACTCTTGGAAACCTATAGAGCCTTTAATATGGAAAATCATGATAATTTAACAACAATTTTTCCTGGAGTGCTAGAAACTTTAGAAGAACTGAAACAAAGAGACATAAAAATGGGGATAGTTACTTCTAAGCTCCGCAATGGTGCATTAAAGGGAGTAAAACTAGCTGGCTTTGAAAAATATATCCAAACTTTAGTTGCCTTAGAGGATACAGAAAAACATAAGCCTAATCCCGAGCCTATTCTTAAGGCTTTATCAGCCTTAGATGAAAAGCCCAACAACTCAATTATGGTAGGTGATAGCCCCTTTGATTGGAGATGTGCTCGCAATGCAAATTGTACCAGCGTCGCAGTGACCTGGTCTGTTCATCCAATGGAGCTAATCCAGGCAGAAAAGCCGAATTTTATAATTGATAATATTAACCAATTACTAGAGATAATATAATTAAAAGGTGGTAGTTAGATTGGAATTAAGGCGTCTAGGTAGAACCAATTGGCAGGTGGGAGCTATAGGCTTTGGTGGTATTCCTATCCAGCGTAATTCCTTTAGTGGGGCAGCTGATATCATCAGACGCGCTATAGAGCTGGGAACAAATTTTTTTGATACAGCTAGAGGCTACGAGGATAGTGAGGAAAAAATTGGCGCGGCCATCCAAGGGATAGTTAGAGAAAAAATATTTTTAGCCACTAAAAGCCGGGCAAGAGATAAGACGAGCATGGCTATTGAGATAAGAGCTAGCCTGGAAAAAATGAAGACTGATTATATAGATTTGTATCAATGTCATAATATCATGACAGAGGATGATTTTATCAAAGTGTTCTCTTCCGATGGGGCATTAGCAGCTTTGAGAGTAGCTAAGGAACAAGGAGTAATTAGAGCTATAGGCGTAAGCAGTCACAATCCCCAAATACTTTTAAAATGTATGGAAACTGGGGTTTTTGATACAGTACAGTTTCCCTTTAACTATATTGAGCAGGATCAGGCTGAAGAGATATTAAAGCTGGCAGAGGCTCACCAGATGGGCACAATTATTATGAAGCCAATGGCAGGAGGAGCATTGACTAATGGTAGTGCAGCTCTAAAGTTCATCTTAAGCCATCAAGTGTCGGTGGTTATTCCGGGCATGGATAGTGTTGAGCAGGTAGAAACTAACTGCTCTATTGCCAATGGCTCCTACTCTTTGACAGAAGAAGAGGCAAGCTATTTAGCTGGGGAAAGGGAGGCACTGGGGAAAAATTTCTGCAGACGCTGTGGGTACTGCAATCCTTGCTCAGTGGGCATAGATATTCCCACAGTTTTTATTTTAGACGGCTACTATAAGCGCTATAGCCTTCCCCAATGGTCACAGGAACGCTACCAGACCTTAGGTGTCAAGGCAGATGCTTGTACCGAATGTGGTATCTGTGAAGACCGCTGTCCTTATAGCTTGCCTATTCGCCAAATGCTTCAGGATGCCAACAGTCGATTAAATAAGTAATTAAGGTGGGGTGAAAAGATGATTCCAAATTGGGATAGCGTAGGACAAGAGCTAGAGGGCTATATGCTAGTAATAAATACAAGTGTAGGTCAGGCAAGAAATGACAGCAGCTTTTTATCATTGACCCTTTCTAACGGCAAAAAGACCATAGGTGGCAAGCACTGGAATTGGCCTGACACACAGACTGTTCCTCAAATGGAGCAAATAGTATACATTAGAGCTAAGGTAGATGCATATCAAGGTAATTTTCAATTAATTATCAATGAATTGCGCATAGCTGAGAGTCATGAATGTAGTATTGAGAAATTTGTAAATAGCCTTTCACCAGAGGAAATCCAGCACTATATCGGCAGATTTAATGCTTTGAGAGACAGCTTAAGTGAAAAATATCAAGCCCTCTTAAGCAACATATTCAACTATAAAAATATCCAAGATAAATATTTTAACGCACCAGCTGCAGAGGGACATCATCATTCCTATTTAGGAGGTCTTTTGGAGCATTCGGTTACTGTGGCAGAGCGGGCGTTGCTGATGGCTAGCAGCTCTTCAGTTAAAATAAACCGAGACATTCTTGTGCTAGGTGCTCTGTTACATGATTTAGGGAAAATATTTAGCTATGATTATCATCGCCCACCTATTAAAATCAATACCAATGGCAAGCTGGTAGGGCACATATTCATTGGTATGAATATCATCAGCCTGGTACATCAGCAGGAAAATGTGCTTACCAACGATGAGTATCTTCACCTATTGCACATCTTAGCAGCACATCATGGCAAGCTGGAGTATGGAGCTATCACCCAGCCTGTTACCCTTGAAGCGGAAATAGTACATTTAGCTGATAATATGGATTTTATAGACTTTAAGTATGCGGAAGCCCATGAGGAAAACCCTGACACCGATTGGTCTAATCGAATATATGTGATGAAAAAAGAGCTATGGCTAAAGCCAAGCAGAGAATAAGAATAAAAGCCTTGCCGAAAACGGCAAGACTTTTATTTGATGCCTCATTAAGGAATATTAATAATTTGTCCTGGGAAGATCAAATCTGGATTAACTATTTGAGGATTGATTGCTAGAATTGCAGCTACTACTGGCACTCTAATAATGAATTTTTAGGAAAATACTGGTCCCTGGAGGATTATATCCCCTACACGATCGCCAGACTGGGGTCTCACTGTAACATTTATATTTGGCAAGGTTCCACCAAAAAATAACCATACTGATGCAGCCCAGTTTTGACTATCCCCTGTGGGAAATAAATATAAAGTTTCCAAAGGCTCAAAAGAACCGGGAATTTCAAGAGTAGCCACATAGCTATCATATGGCCCAAAGGTATCTGGCTCAGGTAGATTTATGCCTAATATAGTAACACGTTGAACTGGTGGGTCAAAAACAGTAATTTCAAAGGCTGATATTCCTGCTATAAATAGCTGTTCAGCAGGTCCCGTGGGATTTAAAGCATTAGTGACAACAAAAGCTTGATTTTCATTAGGGTTTTCAGTCATAGTTAACGCCTCCTTTTCTACTAACAGATTATGCTGTTTGAGAAAAAGAGTGCAGATTTTTCAACAAATTTTAACAAAAAAGCAGATATAAGATGATATTTTAGTTTCTCTTTATATTCATATGGAACAAACCCTCTTGCTTTATACGTCTAATTTAGTAAAAGGGGGAATAATTATGATCAACAGAATTGGTTTGGTTATCATGTTATCTATAGCTATTTTCTTTGTTGGATGCCAAGGCACAGAAGTGAGCAACTCAAAGCAGCAGGTATCTTTGAATTTTGAGGCCCAGTATATTCGTACAGATGGATATAATGAGGGAGTCGACTATCCAGTTGTTAGTCTTATAAGTTCTGCCCAAGAGCTAGAGGAATATTACACTAGAAATAAGGAGAGTTATAATTTAGAAAGCGGTGTTTGTCAATATAGTTGTCGCTAATTGTCCAAAAAATATTATAAGCCGA
>CAYVRD010000024.1:18348-25590 GCA_964454195.1 uncultured Clostridia bacterium | reverse complement strand
AAACACGATAGGTAGGGCTACAAACAGCATGGTCCAGGTTTTACCCAGCAACCATTGTAGCGTTCCCAAGCCTAATCGTTCACTGACAGCAGATGCAATCAGGAGCACTATCAGTCCTTTAATAAGCTGAACTGCTCTAGTGCCTCTTATAAGCAATATGCCCTTGTATATTACAAAAGTCACAATAGCAATATCTATTATGGTCAAGAGAAATACGTAGGGATTGTCTAGATTGAAGAGCCTAACCAGCTGAGTTAACATGAAATCACCTTTTAAATAGGATATTTTTTAGTATGGTATTTTTTTCGCCGTCTAATTCAGTAATCCTCTCCATAATTTAGTAAAACAATTATTTATTTTTAGTACTTTATAAAGGTCTTGTTAAACTGTAAAAAGAAGGATATTATGATATCAATGGTTAAAATTATGAGTAGTCAGCTAATATTGCTAGTGATATAATAAAAAGATACTGGAAGAGAAGGAGGACGTTATGAAGCTTAACACTTGGCAAATACCTGTAACAATTGTTTGCCTGATAATTGGTCTTTTATTAAGTCTACAATTTCAAACTGTGAGCGACAAACCCTCCATGGTAGCTAGCTTAAAAAATCAAGACTTGGTTAACATGATTAAGGAGCTAGAGGATGCCAACTCTACCTTAGAGGATGAAGTGGACAATTTGCGCTCTGAAATAAGTCAAATCCAAGCTAATCGCGCTAGTGGAGAGGCTACTCTCCAGTCTCTACAGCAAGAGCTGGCAATCCTGCGGGATGCCACTGGCCTCACTGAAAAAAAAGGCAACGGCATCATCCTAGTAATAGACGATAATAAATCAGGAGCAGATGCAGCCAAGGCTGCAGGACTAGATAACTATTTTCCCGATGAGTTTATTGTTCACTACAAAAGCCTATTATATATAGTTAATGAATTGCGGGGAGTTAGCAATGCAATCTCTATTAATAATCAAAGAATTGTAGCCAATACGGATATTCGCTGTGTGGGTACGGTGATTTTAGTGAATACTACTCGCTTAGCTCCACCTTATGAGATTAAGGCTATAGGCAATCCCGAGAGATTACACAGCATAATTACTTCTAGCTACGAATACTCTTATTTGAGCAGTAGGGGTTTCCCTGTTAAAATATCTAAGGAAACTGATTTAGTTGTGTCCCCTTATCGAGGTAGTTATAGATTCAACTTTGCTCAGCCAGTTAAGGAAGGTGAATAAGCAATGTGGTTACCATTATTAGGTCTGATTGTAGGTATTATTTTAGGCTCAATTTTTACAGTTCAAATTCCCGTAGCCTACGCTAAATATATGGGAGTAGCCCTATTAGCTGGTTTGGACTCGGTTTTTGGCGGGATAAAATCAATTATGGAAGGCAATTTTGATGGAGTTATCCTTTTAACTGGTTTTTTCTCCAATATCCTTCTAGCAGCTTTTTTAGCCTATATTGGCGATCGCCTAGGGGTAGAGCTGTATTTGGCTGCAGTCTTTGCCTTTGGTGTGCGACTATTTCAAAATCTGGCAGCTATCCGAAGAAATTTTGTGGAAAAAAAACGCAGTCACTAGTTTGTTAGATGGGGTGAGATAATGGAACAAAAAAAACAATCCTGGAAGGTGCCTTTGACCCTAACTTTGATTCTCTTAGGGTTTTTGATGTCAGTACAATTTAAGGTTCAGCAGGATTTGTTAAACACCTTAAATATGCAGAAAACTGAGGATTTAATAGCTATGCTCAGAAGTCAGCACGATAAAAAATCCTCATTAGAAATTGAAATCCATGAGCTGCTAGAGCAGCTATATGAGTTTGAAAATTATTACACTGCCGATCAAGCCCTGCAGCAGAGTATGCAGACTGAGGTAAATCGTCTGCGGATGGTGTTGGGACTAGTAGATGTGAAGGGGCCTGGAATATCGGTTATTATCTTTGGGGACTCCCAGCTGCTTTTCTTGGATCTGGTGGATATTGTCAATGAGCTTTGGGCATCAGGGGCAGAGGTTATCTCTATTAACGAGCATCGGGTAGATAATAATACTCGCATTTACGACGCTACTGTAGAAGGCTCTCTGGAGATTATGGTCAACAGCCAGGTGCTCTTATATCCAATAGTTATTCAAGCTATTGGCGATCCAAACACCTTAGAAACAGGTTTGACCTTCCCCGGAGGTATAATGGATAATCTAGCCACCCTCTACAATATTCATCCTCAAATAAAAAAAGAAACAGAAATTATCATTCCAGCTAACTATTAAAGCGACTCCTTTAGATTTATAAAGGGAGTCGTTTTATTTTTCTCTTACATAACTTGCCTTTTCATGGGAAATAATATTTATACTTTTTATAGAGCATTCTCAGAAAGGCGGTATCCATGAAAAACATTGCAAATTACGTAGAAAAGGAAGTTGAAATTAATGAGATTTTTTCTTTTGGAGCCCTGCTCCCAGAGCTCCAAGAGGTAAATGATACTCTGCTGGCAGCGGTAAGTCAAAACAGCTCTATAACAGCTCAGATTGGCAATCATCTGGTAGATTCGGGAGGCAAGAGAATTCGTCCCCTGTTAACTATCATTTCTGGAAGCTGCCTGAGGGGCAATAAGGCTAAGCTGGTCACTGCCGGCTCAGCTATCGAGCTAATCCACATGGCCTCACTAGTACACGATGACATAATCGATAAAGCTCATCTGCGCCGAGGCAGGCCTTCGGTCAACGCCAAATGGGGAGAGAAGTCGGCAGTTTTAATGGGAGATTACCTATTTGCCAAAGCATTTCATCTCCTTGCTAAAGAAAACCTGATTGAGACACTACAGCTTGTGGTTGTAGCTATCCAAGAAATGTGCGATGGTGAGCTGACCCAAGCTAAGTATATCTTTAATCCCCAGCAAACTGTTCAGGATTATTATAGTCGTATCTATCAAAAAACAGCTCTTTTGATTGCTACCTGCTGTCAGGCGGGAGGAATAATCAGCCAGGGCACTGAAGAGGAGGTAGCTGCTCTTTACCAGTATGGCTTACATTTGGGCTATGCCTTTCAAATAGCTGATGACCTGCTGGATTTTACTGGTAGCGAACAGGAGCTGGGCAAGCCGGTGGGCAGCGACTTGGCTCAGGGAAATATAACACTACCAGTACTACTGCTGATGAAGGAGCCCCAGTGGGCATCCTTCTTCAAAAAGAAACTGGCTCAAGCTCAGCTAAGTCCTGCTGATTTGCTACATGTCCAGGAGGGTCTGATAGCTAGCGGTGCCTTAAAGGCCGCCTATGCCCAGGCCTATAATCATATTGTCCAGGCAAAAAAAGAGCTAGCAATCTTGGAGCCTAGTGCCCATAGAGGCATCCTGGAATCGCTAGCTGAGCTGGTGGTAAGTAGGAAACACTAAATTATTTTTTTCTTCCTCAGGTAGCTGCATACCTGGTGTAGGAGCTTAACAGTATTGCCTCCCTGATGCAGTAGTCTGTGAGTTATTTCCTTGGTCAAAGCAGTTTTGCTTTTTCCATCGGACAGATACATAGCTAGCAAGCCTTGAATAACGGTGTAATGAAAGCATCGATGGTTCAGGGCTTGCACTGCTTCCAGTCCTTTGACAAGAAAGAGATTCAGTCTCTCTCCACACTCCCTTTTATCCCGATAGTAGGAAACGAAGTTCAAGTCCTTCTCCTTCATATCCTCCTCTTGGTCGATAAAGTAGTCTAGGAGAATGTGCAGCCCACATATCCAAGGAAAATGGGCCTCCTTCACTTTAGCCGCCTCTTCTTCAGTAAGCTCTGGGTCCGCTGCTAGTGCCCCTAAGATGAAAATACCTAAGGTAGAGCCTGTGGCAGCACTAAATTCCCACCAGGTTAGCTGGGGGTGCTTAGCTCCATGCAGCCTGGCCCACTGCTCTAAGCTCTGCTGACGAATTGACAAGTCTAAATGCTTGTAGGTCTGGAGGTCACAGTAAAGCTCTGCCAGTTCCATTACATCATCCTTCACTATCCCATAGCTGGGAAACTGGGCCAGCTGTCGGCGGCACTCTAAAACCAGCTCTACCAAATAGCCTCCATCCTCTCGATGGGGGTAGTGGCTGTAATAGTCAGCTAGCGGTCTGGATGGATCTAGTGCATCTAGCAAGGACTGATGCACCTGCCGAAAGCCCTTTTCCTCTAAAAATCCTACCCGATCGCATAGGTTGTCTAAATAATCACTGATAGTTTGCAGCGCTACCACAAACCTGGTATACCCTTCTGGGGCTGTTGGATACAAGGCATAGATGCTTCCACCCTGGGCATGAAACCGCTTGCTGTCTATGCTGGCTAAGGCCTGCTGTGCCAATACCTGATCTGGACAACTGGAGCCCAACTGCCGCCACTTGGCCAGCTCTTGATCAACCTGGGGAAATACCTCCCTGACATATTTACTCACTAGCCTTAGGGTATAGGGAAATTGCTGCCAAACCGGTGTCTTATACATGCTACCTACTCCTTCTCCATAGATTATATTAATAGTATAACCCATTCCAGCTAAAGAAAACTTTGACAGAAAAAGCTTGAGTAAAATCAAATAATTATCTATAATGATAGAAATATTTTGTTTAATTCAGAGAGGAGAATGGGTTTTATGAGTAGAGTGTTTAACTTCAACCCAGGTCCTGCTACCCTACCAATTTCCGTATTAGAACAGGCCCAAGCAGAGCTATTAGATTATCGGGGAACAGGCATGTCAGTTATGGAGCTGAGCCACAGATCCAAGGAATTTGAGGCTATTGTCCATCAAGCCGAATCTAGCGTGAAAGAGCTTTTAGGATTAGGGGATAATTACCGGGTACTATTTCTCCAAGGTGGTGCCAGTACTCAGTTTTCCATGATTCCCACTTGCTTTCTGACCTCAGACACTCAAGCAAACTACGTCATCACCGGCAGCTTTGCAGAAAAAGCCTATAAAGAGGCCAAGAAGCTTGGAGCTACCCATGTGGCCGCCTCTACTAAGGAAGATAATCATCGCACTGTACCTGACCAAGAAGCAATCGCTCTAAGTGATAATCCAGCCTATGTTCATATTACAACTAACAATACAATCTACGGAACCCAGTACCATTATGTGCCGGACTTTGGCCCTGTGCCCTTGATTGCAGATATGTCCAGCGACATTATGAGCAAGCCCTTTGACGCCAATAAGTTTGCCTTGATTTACGCCGGTGCCCAGAAGAACCTAGGCCCAGCAGGAGTAACCCTTGTTATTATTCGCCGGGATATGCTGGAAAGGGTGCCTGACAGCTTACCTTCCATGCTCCGCTACGACCTGTTGGCAGAAAATGATTCTCTGTATAACACCCCTCCTGGCTTTTCTATTTACATGGTAAGCCTGATGCTCGAATGGATTGAGGCCAACGGAGGCTTAGCTGCCATGGAGCAACGCAACAAAGAAAAAGCTGCTTTAGTTTATGCTGCCATTGACGACAGTGCCGGCTTTTACCATGGTCACTCCCAAGTAGCTGCCCGATCACTGATGAACGTCACCTTTACTTTAGCAAACCCTGACTTGGAAAACCAGTTTCTCCAGGAGGCTAAATCCCATCAAATGATAGGCTTAAAGGGCCACCGCTCAGTAGGAGGTATTCGCGCCTCTATCTACAACGCCATGCCAAGGGAGGGCTGCATCCAGCTGGCCCAGTTTATGCGAGAATTTGCCAATAAGCATAGCTAGTCTTTCATCTGCACACAAGCTAACCCCACTGGCTGTTTATTGCTCCAGTGGGGTTTTTACTGTTAGTGCTTTTTAGATTAGCGTCTTAGCAGGCGGGCAATGATTGTAACTGCCTCTCCTCGGGTAACTTCCTTTTGAGGATTGATATTGCCCTTGATGTCCTTAGTAATTAGGCCTAGTCCGTGGACGATGGCCACAGCTCCCTGCTCATTGGCTACGATTTTATTGGCATCGGCAAAATCCAGCTTAAAGATGTTTAGCTGACTCACTTCACTGTAGCCTAGGAAATCCACCAGCATGACTGACATTTGACCCCTGGTAAGTTTGCCCTTGACTCCTTGCTGATAATTAGCTTCATCCATATCCAGTGCCCGAATGATAGCTATCGGTTCTATATGGGGTTGGTCAATCCAAGGCTGCTTTATTCTAGTTAGAATCTTTAGCACCTCTTCGCCAGTTATCGGTGCATCCGGCTTGAAGCTAGGTCCAGCAAAATCCCTGAGTAGGTTGTATTTATTTAGTAGATTGATATCTTCTCTAGCCCAGTGCTTATCTATGTCATTATATTGGTTGCCTGTCTGGTCCTGAATAGGTTCTCCATTGAAATTTAAGCCCTGACCTGTGACAGCATCTACTAACATATATCTTAGCTGAGCAATTCGATAGACCAGATAAATATTTTCAAAGCGACCCTGCTCTTGGTTAAATACTCTAGTATACTGAAGCTCTACTGGATTGTCCTGCAAGAAGCTATTTATTACCTGCTCCTTATTCTTCAGATTTGTAGCTTTAGGAAATTCTAAGCCCTCAATCCAACGTAGACTCATATGTCTAAAGCTGCCGTCAGTGGCATCAATAGTTAGGTTAACAAAGTTTTTGTCAAAGGGGATGCCGTCCACTAAGCGGGTAAATCTAAACCAGTATTCAGACTGGGGCTTATCCTCAATTTCAATGGGCATCCTTTCTAACCGAAGGGAATCAGCATACTTAGGAAATCTCTCTCTTATATAGCTTTCTGCCAGTTTTTGGGCATCAGCACGATTTTTCACCTTGTAGTTTTCTGGCTCTAGCTGTGCATGATCCCTTTGGTTTCCATGTCTATTAAAGCCTATTACCTCCCCGGTTTTAGCGTCTACCTCTACCTCCAGCCACTCAAAGCGCTCAGCAGATTCCCTGTTCCAATTGAATCGCCAAACTACTAGTTGAGGGAATTCCCAATCTCGACTCAAGCTAGAATGCTGTAAATTTAGCTCTGCTGCTTGGGGAAACAGCTTAGTGGCTATTGCTCTAGCTTCCTCCTGATTAATCAGGCCAGCCATTTTTTCCAGCTCTAGCTGCTCTTGAGGTGTAAAGTCACCCCCTGCCCCTGAGTCCTGAGATTTCATTTGCTCAAGATGCGTAGGGAAAAAATGGTCGCCATGCTTTACTAGCTGTCCAGTAGCTGCGTCAATCATAATTTCCCCAGGATTTTTAAATTGATATACTAATTGGATAGGCCTGGTACCTGAGCGATCAAAGCCTTTAAAGTAGACCAGCTCCACCTCTAGCTCCTTTTTAA
>CAYVRD010000024.1:0-18248 GCA_964454195.1 uncultured Clostridia bacterium | reverse complement strand
TGAATCCTCATGCTCCCTAGGATTGTAGCTGTGATAGCTAACCACCTCACCTGTGGCAGCATTTATTTCCACACTTACCTCACCAAACTGCCCTTTGCTATCGCGCCAGTTAAATCTCCACCTAGGACTGCCGTCGAATTCATTGAATCCGGAGCTAAACACATCTAGTCTGCTGTCCACTGCAAAATGCCCTTTGGCAATTCGTAGAGCCTCCTCCATGGAAATCTGACCCCTTGCCTGCTCTGCTGCCTGTACTGGTGCTACTAATGAACCAGCAGGTACTAGGCTGAAGAGGAAGGTAAGGGCTACAAAAACTGCTATCCATCTCTTGTTTATTGGCATATAAAAAGCCTCCTCGCTTTTGATTTTATCTCAATAGACGAGAAGGCATGAAAAAAGTTCCGCGTTTTAATTAATTCTTTAAATCCTCATAGAAGCTAGCTTTAGTAGCTTCGTAATAGGGAGCTACATATAAAAACCCAAGCCCTACTGTTAGGATTCCAAAAATAAACCAACCCAAAAAGCTTAGCCATAAAAGAAATAATCTGGTTTTATGTCCTCTCATCATCTCCTTGCTGCGCCTAAGAGCTTCCAGTCCACTGATACCAGGATTATCCACCATAATATAATAGGCCATGGAGTAGCGTAGGATGGCAATAATTCCAGGGATAATCAATAATAAGAACCATAAAAAAACAAAAATCCATTTTAGAACATGCAGGAGAAAGGTCTGTAAAAAGTAGTTGAAGCCATCAAAAAGATTGTTGAAGCTTACCTCCTGAAAACGGTTAAGCCTTAGAAATATTTTGCTCAATCCAAAGGCAAGTGGCCCACTGAGTATTAAGCTAAATATTGACATTATACTTTCAAAAGAAGATGTTCTGGCGTTTTCAGATCCTCCTACAAAGGCAGCCGTTAGTATCCACACAATAACGCAGGCTCCAATGGCAAGACCCCAGTTACCCTCTAAACTATTTTTACCTTCCAGCTTTAATTCTGCATTGCTTTTCATAGCATTTCACCCTTCTTAAAAAATATTAAGAATATCTGCCTCTCCTCATTAGCCTTCGACCATGGTAACCTAATAGGGCAGCTCCAAAATAAATTAAGACATAGATTAGGGCAGAGGAGTTCATAAACAAAACCACAATTAGACTAAAGGTAGCTAAAGAAGCTAATAGAGCTACTATTATGTTTCCTTTGCCGTAGGAGCAGGCCATGCCTTGAGCAAAAAACAGTGCAGGAAAAATTAATAGTAGGGAGATTATAAATAAGCCCAGGGATTCTTGCGCGCCAAAAATATCAGTAAATACTATGGCAGCTACTAATATCATTGCTATTGATGGAAAAAAAGTAGTTATGATGCTCTGTTTATCAAGTTTCAATTTTTATTCCTCCAGTTTCTTGTTTGTTATTAAGTCGTTTGCTTTATTAGACGGCACAAACTGCAAAAAGATTCATTTATTACATCAGCTTATGCCTTGCCATTGTTCACCGTTAGTTGTTTCAACACCCCACCAAAAATAAAAAATAGAGCTTTGAGCTGCTCTTTATCTTTCATTACCCCTGGAACCTGAAAATATAGCTGGTCTTCCTCATTTAACTTGGACTCAAAAAATCCCCTGTCCTTTATTTCTAGGGATATTTTAGGTTGGAGCTGAACTAACTTGCGAATATATTCATGACTAAACAGCGCAATAAGTTTCTCTTGGTCATTCCCTTGAATCACAAAATCTTGGTCAAACTCTGTAAATCCTACTTCTATATCTTGCATACCCATCATTTTTCCTAAGTCACTAAAAACCCCTTTACGGTAGATTTTAAATTTAAAGTCTGTTGGGTTTATGAAATCTGCTCTCATCCTAGTATAAGTAACAGTAGTTTTACCAGTAGATACACTATAGGTGTCTAGGGTAATAGTCCAGCTATGAGCTCTAGCAATTACCTTATCTTCTCCTTTGAAGATTCCCCCTTCAACAAATTCAAATCCAAGCTCGTCACATAACTCCTGCCAGATTTCTTTTTTACTTAGACCAAAAACATTTCTAAGAAAGCTCATATGCCCTTCCTCCTAATCCTATAAGGTAAGTACTGTTTCATATATACTCTTAACTACTCCGCATCCTAGAGATGATGCACACCTCTAAGAAATTATTGTGTTTTTAAATGAGCTTTAAACCAATTGGTAATCTGCTGATAGTTTGAGCCTCCGCTGGCTACATTCAACATAAAACTAACAACCTCTGCCTGAGTAAATTTTAGGGCATAGCCGTTAGTAGCAAGAACTGTTAGTGCTATTACAAATGCAGTCCTTTTATTTCCATCTATAAAAGGATGATTGCTAGCTATGTTGTATAATAAAACAGCTACTTTCTCAATTATATCAGGATATAGCTCCTGTTTATCGAAAGTAGCTAACGGAGAATATATAGCACTATCCAAAGCATTCTTATCTCTTACACCATTGCTTCCGCCTGTGGATTCAATGACTCTGCAATGTATTTCTAATACCGTATCTAAATCTATCCATTTCATCATTTTGCTAATTCCTCTAACGCTGGTCTATATTCTTTTATAATTTCTTCTGCTAATTTTAATTGGTTATTTTTTTCCAAGCGATTTTCAAGAGAGGCTAGCACAATTTTCAAGTCTTCCGGAGACAGTCGTGCAAGCTCTTCAACCAATTTTTCGTGTATGGCCATCTTAACACCTCCAGACAGTTATCTTATCACAATTATAACCTTATTAAGCTAGTCTTACAATGTCGCATTTACCATCAACTGCGCCGCATCATAGAGATAATGTGTTATAACTATCAAGTTAATTCCTTTCCTTTATATCCTACCCCTCGAGCTAAATGATATAAGATGAATTGGTTAAGACTTACATTTTCTTCTTTAGCTTTTTGTGATAACTCCTTATGAAGGGATTTGGGCATACGCAACCTCAGCTGACCTGAATAATCCTCAGAGTTAGGCTCTGGTACTTCTCTGTTTATCTCCAAACTAGTTTCAATCCAGGAGGCTTTTGCTTCATTTAAATTTTTCACAGCTTCTTCTATAGATTCACCATCAGCCATGCAACCTGGAAGAAGAGGTATTTCTGCAAACCACCCTCCACCCTCTTCGGGCAATAGCTTTCTTACCTTTATCTCATACTCTAATTTCATAAAAAAGTCAAAGTCTTTTTTCATTACTCATCAGTCCTTTCTAGCTTTTCTATGGCCAATAAAGCTTTCTTGACATATACCGCCTTAATTGGCTTATTTCGAGGAATTGTCAGAATATCTGGCAGATGTTTATGAATATATGTATAGTGGCTTGAACCACCACTAGGTTGTCTGCATATAAAGCCATATCTTTTAAGAACCTTATCAAGTTCCTCGAAGCTAATATCTTTTGGATTGTTAACTATTTTAATATATAACTTATCCAGCTTTGTCACTGCACCAACCCCCATACAATTTCATGGTACCATATATGGAACCGAGCTGCAAATGTATTTATTGTCGTATTAACCCATCAACTGCGCCACATCCTAGATAGCCTTTCCTTTGCACTATAAATAAAGAAATAAACTTTTGCTTATTAGAACTTCCTTTCTTCTACTCTAAGTGTGCTGAACCTTTATACGTAAAAATAATTTTCTATACTTCAACTTAGTCATTGGGAATTCTTATCGTAATGCTATCTAAATCATCTATAAACTCCCAGTAACCTGTGTTTATTGCAGCTATTGCTTTACGGTCATCAGGAAGTCTCCAATTAAGGGTGGTTGAAGAGCTGTATGTTTGAGAAACAGTTGGGTTATTTAAGTCAGTGTTTTTTGTTGCACTAACAGTCTGGCTTCCTGAGCCTGGAGTTGTTCGGTGTAATCCACCTTTATCATCTAATATTTTCCATCCACTAATATCAAAAGGCCATGGATTATGCTCGTCAGTAGAAAATAGGATTGTCACCTTTCCTTTGCCACCTTCTTCCACCAGGTTATCATAGTATATTTTCCGACCATCAGGTGCTATTGCTGTCTGAGAACTATCAAACATTACTCTTGTTTCTCCCTGGCGATATATGCGTCCAGAAAGCTTTAGTGTAACAGTCTCTGGTATAACGTCAAGCCTTTGAAACCGTAATTCATAAGTCTGTTCCCACCTGTTATCTACTAGCTCACCACTACCACTTACACCACGGGATTCAATAATTTCAGTAGGTGTGATTAGCATCAATATACTATTAATATCTATTAGATCAGGCCTCTGTCCTTCTCCTTTATAACGTAATTTAACTACTGTCTGAGTAGGAGCAAGGACTAATTGTTCCACAGTTAACATACCATTAGCCACTTCCATATCTTTGTTCACTTCCACAATTCTGGTTAATTCACCAAGTGGGGCACTTGTAACAGGAAATGAAACACTCCAGTCCCCTTGAACATCTCCAAGTCTACGAATTATAAGCTCCATAATACCACTTTGCTTGGGTAAACCTCCACTCAATTCAAAGCTGCCCACTAAAACTCCATTGGTAACATTACCAATATCTCCTCTGCCACCCATACCACCGGTAATCCTTGCTCCATCAAATCTAATTTCCATCCCTGACAAAGGATGCTGAGGATTTTTGCCTTCTACAGTATAAAAAACTGTAGTTTGAGTTGGATCTGCTAAAACTTTGTGAACTCGGAAGGTATATCCCTGGTCTGATTTGACAGCTATTACTTCTTGAAACATATTATTTTCATCTGCCCACTGCCAGCCTTTTTCTAGATTAGACCACTTGCCAATATAATCTCCTACTAGGGATAGATTCTCCACCGCCCAGCTACGTACTGTAGGTGAAGCAGCAACTATGAAGACTACTAAAAAAGCAGCTATCGCTACGCCTAAAACTTGCTTCCTCCAGGCTGTTTTCTTTCTCAACGAAATATTTTGCACAATTGCTGTTAATTCTGCTGATTTATGTTCGGGTAAGCAACCTTCTTCAGCCCAGGAATGCAACTCTTTTCTCATAATGGCATCCATTTCTAAATCTATTCGTTCTAAGGTCATAAAGACTCCCTCCTTAGATTATTTTTTTCAATCTCTTTTCTAAGTCGGGCAAGGGCCCTATTCAGTCGGGACTTAACTGTTCCTAACGGCAACCCTAGTTCCATTGAAATTTCTTGTAAAGATAAATCGCCTAGATAGCGAAGGGCTACCACTTGCCTATGTCCTTGATCCAATGATTTGACCAATTCCCACACATCAGTCAGTTGTAAATCTTTTTCATAGGAATCTATTCCAGGTTCCGGCATATGCGATGGTTCCAATAGTACTATTCTATTGTTCCTACGTAGAATAGAAATACTGCGGTTAACCAAAATGCGGCGAATCCATGCTGGGAAGGCTATCTCGCCACCCTTTAAGCTATCAATCTTTAGCCAGGCTTGTTCTGTAGTTTCCTGTAAAACGTCCCAAGCATCCGCTTCCTACCCAAGAATTGCTAAAGCAATGCGAAATAGCTTTCCTTCTTCTTTATTAAGTAACTCTAAAAACCTCTTTTCATTCAAGGGAACAAACCTCCCACTCTGGAACCAATTCTTATCATAAGTTATAAATAAGACAAATAAGAGAGCAGTAAGGTTCCCTGTAAGTTAAAATTAAACATATTTCTGACAAATTAATTTTACTACTTTCATGAAAGGCTTAAAACTAAGAACTTGCAAAAAAAAAATGCAGTCTAGCCACTAGAGGTAATACTAGTGTAGATAAGCAACTTTGACATATTACCATCTCAACTAATAACAATAAAAAAAGACCAGCCAAACTAGTTAGCTGATCCTATGAATCCAATTATATTTTTCTTCAAGTAATATTAGTTTTGCTAATGCCCTTTACTCTTTAAGAGGGCGTATTTCATACTATCTATCAGTGCTTGCCAGCTGGCTTCGATAATGTTTCCCGATACTCCTACAGTGCTCCAGTTTTTCAGGTGGTTTGTGGATTCGATAAGCACCCGGACCTTGGCCTCGGTGCCGTCTTTTTCCTCCAAGACCCGCACCTTGTAGTCGGATAGCTGCATGCTCTTAATCGCTGGGTAGAACTCTTCCACCGCTTTGCGCAGGGCGTTGTCCAGGGCGTTTACCGGACCGTTGCCCTCTGCTGCAGTGTGAACTGTTTCCCCCTTGATGCGGAGCTTAATTATCGCTTCCGAGGTCACATCTTGGTCAGCCTGCTTTTCTATCATCAGCTTGAAGGATTGGAGCTCAAAGATCTCCTCCACCTCTCCACCAGCCTTCATCAGCAGTAGCTCTAGAGATGCCTCTGCTCCCTCAAATTGGTAGCCCTGATGCTCTAAATGCTTTATCTCCTCGATTACTGCCTTTGTTCTTGGAGAGTCAAAGTCCACTTGAATAGCTAGCTCCTCCGCCTTGTAGCGCAGGTTACTTAGTCCTGACAGCTCGGATACCAGGACTCTCTGCTTGTTGCCTACCAGCTTGGGATCGATGTGCTCGTAGGTGGATGAGTCCTTCATTAGGGCACTGACATGGATTCCTCCTTTATGGGCAAAGGCGCTGGGGCCTACAAAGGGCTGATAATTGGGTGGAACCACATTGGCTATCTCGTAAACATATCTGGAAACCTCGGTCAGCAGCGCCAGCTTTTCCGGAGGCAAGGCTTGAAAATCTGCCTTCAGCTGCAGATTGGGAATTATAGAGCACATGTTGGCGTTGCCGCAGCGCTCCCCAAAGCCGTTGATGGTGCCCTGCACCTGCCGAGCTCCTGCCTTTACTGCCAGCAGACTGTTGGCTACTGCCAGCTCGCTGTCATTGTGGGCATGGATGCCTATAGGCACATGAACCTCCTGCACTACTCTAGTGACTATTTCCTGTACCTCCTGGGGCAGGCTGCCGCCGTTGGTGTCACAGAGCACCACCCAATCAGCCCCTGCTGCCGCTGCTGCTTTAATGGTGTTTAAGGCATAGTCAGGGTTTGCCATATAGCCATCAAAAAAATGCTCTGCATCGTAGATTACTTCCATGCCTTTATCCTTTAAAAATCCTACAGTTTCGCTAATCATAGCCAGGTTTTCTTCCAGAGTAGTCTTCAGGGCCTCATAGACATGAAAGTCCCAGGACTTGCCAAAAATAGCACAGGCCTTGACTCCACTTTCCACTAGCTGGCGCAGATTAGGATCCTCTTCTACCTTCACCTTGGGCTTACGGGTGCTACTAAAGGCAGCGATGGTGGCATGCTGTAAAGGTATATCCTTTATCCGAAGAAAAAACTCCATGTCCTTGGGATTAGAGCCAGGCCATCCACCCTCAATATAGTCTACCCCTAAATAATCCAGCTTTTGAGCTATCTTAAGCTTATCATCAACAGATAAGCTGATTCCCTCCCCTTGGGTTCCATCACGCAAGGTGGTGTCATACAAATATACTTTATCCATTGGCTGCCACCTCCCAAACTTACTTAGACAATGCCTCAACCACCAGGTCGCCCAGCTGGCTGGTAGTCGCTTCCTTTTTGCCTGCTTCCATAATATCTAAAGTGCGGTAATCGCCCTTTAAAACCTCTGATACTGCATCCTCTACATCCTTAGCTGCCTGATCCATGTTGAAGGAGTACTTGAGCATCATAGCTGCAGAAAGAATAGTTGCTAGAGGATTAGCCTTTTGCTGTCCAGCTATATCTGGTGCAGAGCCATGGGAAGGCTCATAAAGACCTACCTTGCCACCGATGCTAGCTGAAGGCAGCATGCCGATGGAGCCTGAAAGCATAGACGCTTGATCTGTCAAAATATCGCCAAACATATTCTCGGTTACAATCACATCAAACTGTTTAGGCCATCTCACCAGCTGCATGGCGCAGTTGTCCACATACATATGCTCCAGCTCTATCTCTGGGTAATCCTTGGCCACCTCAGTAACCACATCTCTCCACAGCTGGGAGGATTGGAGTACGTTGTGCTTATCTACCGAGGTAAGCTTTTTTCGCTCTCTCTTCATAGCTGTTTCAAAGGCTAATCGGGCAATGCGCTCCACTTCCTCTGTAGTGTACACTAATGTATCAACAGCCATCTCGCCTGTAGCCGTCTTTTCTCTCTTCTTGTCACCAAAGTACAGGCCACCGGTCAGCTCTCGGATAACTACCATATCTACCCCTTCTACCACTTCCCTCTTTAGAGAGGAGGCATCAATTAGGCTGGCATCCAGCTTGGCTGGTCTGATGTTGGCGTATAGGCCTAGCTTTTTTCTGATGGCTAGCAGGGCTGCTCGCTCTAAACGCAGGTGCTCTGGCAGGGTATCCCACTTGGGGCCACCAATAGCTCCTAAAAGAATAGCATGGCTATTTTCACACAGCTCCACAGTCTCCTCTGGTAGAGGATGGCCTACTGCATCGTAGGCTGCGCCACCAATTAAGCCATTGGTAAACTGAAAGCTCACCTCATATTTTTCTCCGATAACCTTTAAAACCTTTACTGCCTCTGCTACTATCTCTGGTCCAATGCCATCTCCCGGCAATACTGCTATTTTGAATGTTGTCATTTATTTCTTCACCTTCTTTTCTACGTACTTCATCAATCCACCAGCGTTTAATAGCTCCTGCATAAACTCAGGTACGGCAGTTGCTTGGTAGGACTCGTTTTTAGTCAGGTTGTAGATAGTTCCTGTAGTGGCATCTACCTTAATTTCATCGCCCTCTGCAATGGCGTCTACCGCTGCCACCGATTCAAAGATGGGCAGCCCGATGTTAAAGGAGTTGCGGTAAAAAATCCGGGCAAAGCTTTTGGCAATTACGCAGGATACTCCTGCTGCCTTGATGGCGATGGGTGCGTGCTCTCTGGAGCTGCCGCAGCCAAAGTTTTTATCAGCTACGATGATATCTCCCGGCTTAACCTTGTTGGGAAAATCTGCATCCGCATCCTCCATCACGTGCTTAGCCAGCTCTGCTGGATCTGATGTATTTAAATATCTGGCAGGGATGATGGCATCGGTGTCCACATCGGCGCCAAATTTCCACGTTCTACCTTGAAATTCCATTATGCAAGCACCTCCTCTGGGCTGACAATATATCCGGCTACAGCAGATGCTGCTGCCACAGCTGGGTTTGACAAGTATACTTCACTCTCGGGGGAGCCCATGCGACCTACAAAGTTGCGGTTGGTGGTGGCTAATGCCCGCTCTCCCTTAGCCAGGATACCCATGTGGCCACCTAAGCAGGGTCCACAGGTTGGAGTGCTAAATACTGCTCCCGCATTGATGAAAATTTCTACCAAGCCTTCCTTCATAGCTTGTAGGTAAATGGTCTGAGTACCAGGGATCACGATACAGCGCAGGTCTCTGGCCACCTTCTTGCCCTTAAGAATATGGGCAGCTACTCGCAGGTCCTCCATGCGGCCGTTGGTACAAGACCCGATGACAACCTGATCTATCTTCACATTACCCGCTTGACTCACCGGACGAGTGTTTTCCGGCAGGTGAGGAAAAGCAATCTGGGGCTCAATGTCTGCCACATCAAACTGGTATACCTCCACATAGTTGGCGTCTGTATCGCTCTTATATATCTTAAATGGACGCTTAGCCCTGGCATTTACGTATTCCAGAGTAATCTCATCCGCTTCGATGATACCATTTTTGCCTCCGGCTTCAATAGCCATGTTACACATGGTCAAGCGACTGTCTATTGACAGGTTTTTGATGATGTTGCCAGTGAACTCCATGGAGCGGTAAAGGGCTCCGTCTACCCCAATTTTGCCAATAGTGTATAGGATTAGGTCCTTGCCACTGACCCAGGGCTTTAGCTGGTCACCGTGAAACTCAAACTTCATAGACTCGGGCACCTTAAACCAGGCCTCTCCCGTAGCCATCCCTGCTGCCATATCAGTACTGCCTACTCCTGTAGCAAAGGCACCTAGGGCACCGTAGGTACAAGTGTGGGAATCAGCACCGATAATCACATCTCCTGGCACTACTAGTCCCTGCTCCGGCAGTAAGCAGTGCTCAATGCCCATTTGTCCTACTTCAAAGTAGTTGGTAATCTCATATTTGCGAGCAAACTCCCGCACCTGCTTAACCTGCTCTGCAGATTTAATATCCTTATTTGGTGTAAAGTGGTCGGGAACCAGCATAATTCTTTCCTTGTCAAACACCTGGTCAATGCCTAGCTTTTCAAATTCATTGATAGCTACCGGGGCAGTAATATCATTTCCCAATACCACATCTAGCTTGGCATTAATTAGCTCCCCTGGCTCCACCCGGTCTTTCCCAGCGTGGGCGGCTAAGATTTTTTCTGTGATGGTCATTCCCATTAGGTATTTCCTCCTTTAATTGTGTTCTTCTCCCATTTCATAAACCAGCTTGTTCAAGGCATTTACATAGGCCTTAGCTCCCGCTTCCATAATGTCGGTGCTGATGCCCCGGCCAATAAATATGTTGTTCTGATACTCCAGCTTAACTGTTACCTCACCTTGGGCGTCTCTACCTCCCGTTATGGCATTTAGGGCGAAGTTGGCCAGGTTAGGCTTTAAGCCGGTAGCCTTGTCTAAGGCTCTAAAGGAGGCGTCGATAGGACCCCCTTCTCCGCAGGCTGCTTCCTCCACCAACTGATCGTTAATTCTCACTCCCACAGTGGCGGTAGGCATCACTCGGGTACCGCTGGAGATATGCAGGTATTCCAGCTTAAACTTCTCAGGGACCCGCTGCATTTCATCTTCAACTAATGCTTCTATATCCTTGTCACTGATTTCCTTCTTCTTATCTGCCAGCTCCTTAAACCTTTCAAAGGCCTTGTTCAGCTCAGCTTCCTGAAGGGTATAGCCCAGCTGCTCCAGGCGAACCTTAAAGGCGTGGCGCCCCGAGTGCTTGCCCAACACAATGTTGTCCTGCACCAGGCCGATTAGCTCGGGATTCATGATCTCATAGGTGGTGCGCTCCTTTAGTACTCCATCCTGGTGGATGCCCGATTCGTGGGCAAAGGCATTTTTGCCAACTACTGCCTTATTGGGCTGTACCTGCATCCCCGTTAGGTTCCGCACCAGCTTGCTGGTACGATAAATCTCCCGAGTATTGATGCCCGTCTCACAATCAAAAAAGTTTTGGCGAGTGTAAAGGGCCATGACGATTTCCTCTAGGGCTGAGTTACCTGCCCGCTCGCCAATACCGTTGATGGTACACTCCACCTGCTGGGCCCCATTGCGCACAGCAGCTAGGGAGTTGCCCACTGCCAGACCTAAATCGTTGTGACAGTGAACGCTTAAAATAACCTGGTCTATATTAGGCACCTTTTGCCGAATAGCGGAGATAAATTGGCCAAATTCCCAGGGAGTAGCATAGCCCACCGTGTCAGGAACGTTGATAACTGTTGCCCCTGCCTCGATAACTGCAGTAAACACTTGGCAAAGGTAGTCTAAGTCACTGCGAAAGGCATCCTCGGCGGAAAATTCCACATCCTGGGTGTAGCTCTTAGCGTATTTCACCGCTTCCACCGCCTTGGCCAGCACTTCCTCTCTAGTCTTGCGCAGCTTGTGCTGCAGGTGAATATCCGATGTGGCAATAAAGGTGTGAATCCTGGGCTTATCACTGTATTTTATAGCTTCCCAGGCTCTATCAATATCTGCCTGACTTGCCCGAGCTAAAGCGGCAATTGTGGGGCCCTGCACATTTTGAGCAATCGCCTTAACTCCTTCAAAGTCCCCAGGCGAAGCGATGGGAAATCCCGCTTCAATCACATCGACCCCTAGTTTGGCCAGCTGTTGGGCAATAGCCAATTTTTCTTGAAGGTTCAGACTCACACCTGGAGATTGCTCTCCATCTCTCAAGGTGGTGTCAAAAATATATATCTTGCTCATTTTTTACTCCTTTCCCTGGGGGCCTAGGATCATTTCTCCCAGTCCATCCCCTGCTAAAACCATGGGATATACCAGCTCCTCACTGCTGACATGGCAATCGATTATGGTTAGCTTGCCGTTACTTAAGGCTTCTGCTAGAACTGGTTCTATATCCTCTCGCCGCTGAATGCGCAAGCCAACTGCCCCTTCATAGGCCTGGGCCAGATTGGCAAAGTTGGGGTTAGCGGTAAAGCAACAGGCAGCGTAGCGCTTTTCGGTGTAGAAGTGCTGAAGCTGCTTAACCATTCCCAAGGTGTTGTTATTTAAAATCAATATCTTAACTGGTAGCTTCTGCTCCATAGCGGTGGCCAGCTCAGCCAAGTTCATCTGAAATCCACCATCGCCTGTAATAGCCACTACCGTCTTGTTTGGCTGGCCCATCTGGGCACCAATGGCTGACGGGAATCCATAGCCCATTGTACCTAGTCCCCCTGAGGAAATTAGGGTGCGGGGCTTTTCAAACCTATAGTGATGAGCAGTCCACATTTGATGCTGCCCCACATCAGTGGTGATGATAGCTTCAGGTCCTGCTAATCGATTTAGGATTTGAATAACCTCAGTGGGCTTTATCTCCTCTTGGATTTGAGTCATCTGGTCAGCTAGATGCTGCCGATACTGCTCCTGCCACTGCTTAATCTGGGCAGACCACTGGGGATATTCCTTAGACTCCAGCTTTTCCAAGGTCTGCTCCAGAATATTTTTTATATCTCCTACAATAGGAAGGTCAACTCGCACGTTTTTGCCAATTTCCGCCGGATCCACATCTAGGTGGATAATCCGAGCATGAGGGGCAAATTTCTTCACTATTCCTGTAACCCTATCGTCAAAGCGCATTCCCATTCCTATCAACAGGTCACAGTTCATCACTGCCATGTTGGCAGGGGGTACACCGTGCAGACCCAGCATGCCCACATTTAGCTCATGGGATGCGGGAAAACTACCGATTCCCATAAAGGTAGTAGTAACTGGGGCATTAATCCGCTCTGCCATTGCCATTAATTCCTCAGTGGCACCACTGCTAATCACGCCGCCACCAGCACATATTAGAGGTCTCTGACATTCTTGAATCCATCTGGTCATGGACTTGATTTGGGCAGGGTGACCCTTATAGGTGGGCTTGTAACCCCGCAGATCCACTTCCTTTGGATAATTGTACTCAATCATGGTGTCTCCGATATTCCTGGGCAGGTCAATAAGCACTGGTCCAGGACGTCCTGTTCTTGCTATGTGAAAAGCCTCAGCCACTATGCGCGGTATATCCTGAGCATTTTTTACTAGGTAATTATGCTTAGTCATGGGCATGGTGATACCGGTAATGTCTACCTCCTGAAAAGCATCGGTGCCAATCATCCCTGTGGGCACCTGCCCAGTGATGGCTACTAAGGGAATAGAGTCCATATAGGCGGTAGCTAGACCAGTTACCAGATTAGTGGCTCCAGGTCCCGAGGTAGCTAAGCATACTCCCACTCCACCAGTCACCCGAGCAAATCCGCTGGCAGCATGGACAGCGCATTGCTCATTGCGCATTAAGATGTGCTGGATTGGGGCTTGGGCCAAATGGTCATATATGGACAAAACCGCTCCACCCGGATAGCCAAAAATCTTTGTTACTCCTTCTTCAACCAACGCTTTAATTAAGGCATTTGAACCTGTAATCATCATTGCCAAGCACCCCGCTCTCTATTATTGGTTTCCCTTTTGTCCCCGCACCATGGCTATCTTGCCCGTGCGCACCAGCTCCTTGATGCCAAAGGGTCGTAAGGATGTCTCAATAGCTTTGATTTTACCTTCATCTCCAGTTGCTTCTATAATCAGGGTGTTCTTTCCGATATCCACAATGCGGGCACGGAAAATATCTACTATCTGCATTATCTCAGCTCTGGCCTGGGGATCAGCAGTTACCTTAATCAGTATCAGCTCTCGATCCACGTATTCCTCTTCGGTCACATCACTTACCTTTATCACATCTACCAGCTTGTTCAGCTGCTTGGTCACCTGCTCGATTACCTCTCCATCCCCCGAAACCACTATGGTCATGCGAGAGATTTCCGGGTTTTCCGTAGGTCCCACTGCCAAGCTTTCAATATTGTAGCCTCGTCTTGCAAAGAGCCCTGCTACTCTAGTTAATACCCCTGAATTATTTTCCACCAGCACTGCTAATATATGTCGCATAGCTATTACCTCCCCACCATATTATAAATTGGTTGACCTGGTGCCACCATAGGCAATACATTTTCTTCCCGGTCGATTACACAGTCCAATACACAAGGCCTTCCTGTAGCAATAGCTTCCTCTAAGGCCGGTGCTACCTCCTCCGACTTGGTTATTCTCTTGCCCCAAGCTCCGTAGGCTTCAGCCAGCTTGACAAAGTCTGGTCCACTTTCCAGGTTGGAGTAGGAGTAGCGCTTGTCATAGAATATTTCCTGCCACTGGCGAACCATTCCCAGGAAACCATTATTCATAATCACATTTATCACCGGTATGTTATAGGCTACAGCAGTAGCTAGCTCCTGGGAGTTCATTTGGAAGCTGCCGTCACCAGCTATGTTAATCACCATCTTATCTGGTCGCCCTACCTTAGCTCCGATGGCAGCGGGAAAGCCAAAGCCCATAGTCCCTAAGCCACCGGAGGTAACTAGGCTGCGACTGTGGAGAAATTTATAGTATAGCGCAGTCCACATCTGATGCTGTCCCACGTCAGTAGAGATGATTGCCTCACCTCGAGTTACCTCAAAGACCTTCTCTAATATAAATTGGGGCTTTAGCCCATTGGCATCAGACTCGTCATAGGTGAGGGGATACTCTCGGCGCCAGCGATAGATTTGGTCCATCCAGTCCTCTATATCTAGCTTTTCAACCAGCTTATTTAAGCTTTCTAAAACTGACTTTACGTCTCCCACTATAGGCACGTCCACCTTGACGTTTTTGCCTATTTCCGCCGGGTCTATATCAATATGAATCACCTTGGCATCTACTGCAAAGGAGTCCAGCTTACTGGTTACCCGATCGTCGAAACGAGCTCCAATAGCTATCAGCAGGTCACACTCGCTGACCGCATAGTTGGCTGTTCTAGTTCCGTGCATCCCCAACATACCCATAAATTGGGGATGAGTTCCGGGAAAGGCACCTAAGCCCAGTAAAGTTGTAGTAACTGGAATGCCTGTTAATTCTGCCAGCTCTAAGAGCTCCTTTTGGCTGTTGGAGCCTACCACTCCGCCACCAGCATAGATTACCGGCTTTTTGGCCTGGTCAATTAGGTTGGCTGCCTGTTGAATTTGGGCTTTATTTCCCTGCTTACAGGTTTTGTAGCTGCGCATATTTATAGTTTCAGGGTAATTAAACTCGGTTCTAATATTGCAAATATCCTTGGGGATATCAATCAGCACTGGTCCTGGTCTTCCTGTAGTGGCAATGTGAAAGGCCTTTTTTACAGTAATAGCCAGCTCCTCCACATCCTTGACCAGGAAGTTGTGCTTGGTGATTGGCATGGTGATGGCAGTGATATCCGATTCTTGAAAGGAGTCTTTGCCAATTGCTCCTGTAGCCACCTGTCCAGTGATAGCCACCATAGGAATAGAGTCCATATAGGCATTGGCGATACCCGTTACTAGGTTGGTAGCTCCAGGTCCTGAGGTAGCTATGACCACACCTGGTTTACCTGTTACCCGAGCATATCCGTCGGCAGCATGGGCAGCACCCTGCTCATGTCTAGGAAGAATATGTCTGATGTTGGAAAAATATAGAGCATCATATATGGTAAGTACCGCTCCCCCTGGATACCCAAAAACCGTGTCTACTCCCTCCGCCTCTAAGGACTTAAGCAAAATCTCCGCACCCGTATATTGCATTGGCTTATACCTCCCTTTCTGATTAACCTTTAAGAACTGCGCCGGTGCTGGCTGATGTCACATTTTTGCTGTAGCGGGCCAGATATCCGGTAGTAATTTTTGGCTCCGGCTGTCGCCAAGCCTTCCTGCGTTCTGACAGTTCTTCCTCACTAACCTTAACCTGAATACTTCTGTTGGGAATATCAATAGAAATCCTATCCCCTTCCTGTACCAAGCCGATTACTCCTCCTTCAGCCGCCTCTGGTGAGATATGGCCGATGGATGCTCCTCTAGTAGCTCCGGAGAATCGTCCGTCGGTAATCAAAGCTACTTTATCATCTAGCCCCATTCCTGCCACCGCAGCGGTAGGAGTAAGCATTTCTCTCATTCCCGGACCACCCTTAGGTCCTTCATAGCAAATCACTACCACATCTCCTGCCACTATCTGATTGCCCATAATTGCTTTTACTGCCTCTTCTTCACTGTGGAACACCCGAGCTGGCCCTTCATGTACTAGCATCTTCTCTGCTACTGCTCCTTGTTTAACTACAGCTCCATCTGGTGCTATGTTGCCCTTTAAGACGGCAATCCCTCCAGTTTTGTTGTAGGGCTCATCCACAGTTTTAATTACCTCTGGCCGTTTAATTTTCCGATTTGCCAAACGCTCCTCCATGGTGCCACTTACTGTCTGACAAGTCTTATCTATTAGTCCCAGGCGGGATAGCTCTGCCATCACTGCCATCACGCCCCCCGCTTCCTCCAGATCCTGCATATGGTGTTCTCCTGCTGGACTAAGCTTGCAAAGCTGGGGAGTGCGTTTGCTGATTGCATTAATGATATCTAAATCCATCTTTACCCCCGCTTCGTGGGCAATAGCTGGAATGTGTAGCACTGTGTTGGTGGAACAGCCCAAGGCCATGTCTACAACCAAGGCATTTTGAAAAGCGCTGTCAGTCATAATGTGGGAAGGTCGAATATCCTTCTCTAAAAGCTCCATTATCAGATGGCCCGCTTCCTTTGCCAGGCGCACTCGAGCCGAGTAAACCGCTGGAATAGTTCCATTGCCAGGTAACCCCATGCCTATAGCTTCAGTTAAGCAGTTCATGGAGTTGGCAGTAAACATTCCCGAGCAGGAGCCACAGGTGGGACAGGCCTCGTCTTCGTATTCGGACAGCTCCTCTGCTGACATTTTCCCAGCTCCCACAGCTCCCACCGCTTCAAAGGCACTGCTCAAGCTGACATGCTTACCATTGACCTTACCAGCCAGCATGGGGCCTCCACTGACAAAAATCGCCGGCAAATTTAGTCTAGCTGCTGCCATTAGCATTCCCGGTACCACCTTGTCACAGTTGGGGATAAATACCAGGGCATCAAAGGCGTGGGCTATAGCCATAATCTCGATGGAATCGGCGATCAGCTCCCGACTGGCCAAGGAGTATTTCATTCCCAGATGGTTCATAGCAATGCCGTCACAGACTGCTATGGTGGGAAACTCCAGAGGAGTTCCTCCCGCTGCCAACACACCTGTTTTTACTGCTTGGGCAATGGTATCTAAGTGAATATGCCCTGGCACTACTTCATTTTGAGCATTGACTATACCGATAATCGGTTTCTCTATTTCTCTATCCGTTAATCCTAGGGATTTGAGTAGTGAGCGATGGGGCGCCTTTTCAATTCCTTTTTTCATTCGGTTGCTGTACATTCTTTTCCACTCCTTTGTTATTTTTATAATATAAAACCCCCAGCCTTAAGGACTAGGGGTTTGGTTATTTTAGGAAAAATCAAAATAACCTCCCTCCCCAACTAATGTCAGGGACGAGAGGTTTCCCGCGGTACCACCCTGATTGCTGTATGCACAACAACCACTTAATAAGTGTTCAATCAAACACCCAAGAAAATTAACGGTCCTTGTTTCCGGCATCACCTACTAAGCAATTCACCCTAGAGGGAATTCTTTTCAGATTGCAGCTTAAGGAAGAGATTTTATACACCGTATTAGTACCGGTTTTCAGCTACCCCGGCTCTCTGAACACTAAGGAACGATATATAACGTTGCTCCTATCATCGCCTTTGTTATATAATAGTTTTTTTGTTTATTAATGAACAGTATACTTAAAAAGCTTTGCAAAGTCAATAGATTTTTTATTGAATTTAGCTTAAGTCTTTGTAGTTAATCTGTCAATTTTGCCCAGTTTCTTCCCCCAGCCCACAGACTTCAAAAGAGAGTGATAATGGACTAAGCCTGCCGAATTTGTCTTTCCCTCCCGATGAATTTTTTTTACCAGAGACCAAAGCATTTTAGAGCCTTCGCGACTCCCTGAGGCCTCTACAGGTGTCATCCCCCCTAGGTCGCTGAGTTTAGTGTTGAGCCAAGTGTTAAGCTGGTCCTTGGGAGTAGAGCCGGAAAGGGCCCAGTGGTCTATCAGTTCATTAAAAGACATGTTATCTTCGTCATATATTTTATAGACAATCTCAAAGGAAGGCTCGGCCTCTAGTTCCTCTATTTCCATGCCGATATTTGACTCCACAAACTTCTTAGCTTGCTCCAGTT
>CAYVRD010000023.1:0-26207 GCA_964454195.1 uncultured Clostridia bacterium | reverse complement strand
ATTGGCGTCATAGCAGCATCTATTAAAGCACTAGGGGGGGTTTAAATGCTTAAGGGACATCAGACCTGGGTTTTTGACAACAACAAACCAGTGATCATATCTTCGGCAGCAGTGGGGGGGCCCTTTGAAGCGGAGGGCAATCTAGCTAATGACTTTGATTTGCTACATGGAGATATTTGGCTGGGACAGGACAGCTTTGAAAAGGCAGAGCGCAAGCTGCTGGAGCAGGCCTGTGAGATGGCTATCCACAAGGCCCACCTAAAAAAAGAAGATGTGCAGTTTTTTCTCAGCGGAGATTTATTGAATCAGATTATTTCCAGCGGTTTTGCTGCCCGCACCTTAGGGGTGCCTTATCTAGGATTATTTGGAGCCTGCTCCACCAGCATGGAGGGACTAGCTCTGGCAGCCCTGATGGTGGACTGTGGAGCTGCTAAAAATGCTTTAGCTGCAACTTCAAGCCATAACGCATCGGTGGAAAAACAATTTCGTTATCCCACCGAATATGGGGGGCAAAAGCCACCTAGTGCCCAATGGACAGTGACAGGAGCTGGGGCTGCTCTTGTTTCCACAGGGATTGGCCCCAGAATAACCTGTGCCACCATAGGCCGTGTAGTGGACATGGGCTTAAGTGACCCCTTTAATATGGGAGCAGCCATGGCTCCGGCAGCTGTAGATACAATTGAAGCCCATTTTCGCGACACTAAAAGAGATCCCAGCTACTATGATGTAATTACCACCGGTGACTTGGGAAGGGTAGGCCATGAAATTGCTGCTGACCTTTTAAAAAAGCACGGACTGGAAATACCAAAAGACATATTAACTGACTGTGGCATAAAAATTTATAAAGATAGTCAACCGGTTTTTTCGGGAGGCAGCGGGTGTGCTTGCTGTGCTACCGTTACTTACGGTCACTTTATGAGGCGGATACTACAGGGTGAAATAAGGAGAATTTTGGTAATAGCAACAGGAGCATTGTTGTCGCCCTTGTCCTACCAACAAAGCGAAACAATACCATGCATTGCTCATGCGGTCAGCATAGAGCTAGAATAATTAACGGAGGTACAAAATGGATAAATATTTATGGGCTTTTGTAGTCGGAGGTGCTATTTGTGTTATCGGTCAACTAATGTTTGATAAGCTTAAGCTGACTCCAGCTCACACTATGAGTACTCTGGTAGTTGCAGGAGCAATACTAGGTGGATTAGGTTTATATGAGCCCTTAATCGAATTTGCCGGTGCCGGTGCAACAGTTCCCATAACCAGCTTTGGCAACTCTTTGGTAAAAGGGGCATTGTCGGAAGGAGAGAGAAGTGGGCTAGTAGGTGTGATCACTGGAATTTTTGAAGTGACTAGTGCGGGCATTTCCGCTGCCATTATCTTTTCTTTTTTAGCTGCCCTTATATTTAAACCTAAGGGCTAATATTTATACAAACAATAGCTAAGAATAATCATGTTTTTCACAATTTCATTGTATACATATAAAAAAATAAAGGATTATCTCTTATTAAAAAGAATTAAATATAACTTTGTAAATTTGACTCTTTAAGGTTTTTAACAATGGGGGTGTTAATTGCTTTGGAATCAACTATTAGAGATTGGATTAATATACTATTTGATGCTAATACCTTTAATGAACTAGGGAAACAGGTAAAGCCCTTATTGATTAGTCAAGAAAGGGAAATAGAAGAGTTAAACGAGGGTGTGATAACTGGCTATGGGACAATTAATGGCCAGTTAGTTTTTATCTATTGCCAAGATGGGGCAAGTCCTCTGGGAAGCTTTAGTCAACGCCAGGGGGAGAAAATTTGTCAGCTTTTGCAGCTGGCTTGTACTAGTAAGGCACCGGCAATTGGCCTGATTGATTCTAAAGGTGCGAGAATAGCTGAGGGCTTGGACATTTTAAAGAGCTACAGTAAGGTCTACCAGGCCCATCTGAGGGCTGGCAAGCAAATTCCGCTCATAATTGGCGTTATGGGAAAGGCAGTAGGAGCTGATGCTCTTATTCCCAACATGGCAGATTTAGTATTTGCTTTAAGGAGCAAGACTAACTGGTATCTCAATACCCTATCCTCCCTGCAAAATGCTGGGGAACAGGCTACAGAACAAGCCCACTTTCTCTTTGAGACAGAGGAGCAGCTCTTGGCTGGCATAGCTACATTGTTAAAAATGCTGCCTGGCAAAGGTGCCAAGCAACAGCTGAATCTAGAACAGGTAACAAGTCAACTGGAGCTGGCAGCTGTCAATGGGGCTGAGCTGGAGAATCGGATAGCAGAAGGTTTAGCTGGGGACTATGATGTAATAGATTACTTAAATCTAATTTTAGGCAGTGGGAACTTTTTAGAGCTTCAGGGAGCCTATGGACATGGCATGGTGACGGGACTGGCAAACATTATGGGGATTACAGTGGGAATACTGGCCAATCAACCAAAGGTAAATCAAGGAAGAGTAGACGTATTCGGTCTTAGAAAGGCCTCCAAGCTAGTTGATCTATGCCAGCAATACAGAATGCCCTTACTGAGCTTTGTGGACTGCAAAGGAATTTTAGCCCAGAGTGGCCAAGAGCACCTAGGAATTACTCAGGAAACCAGCAATTTCTATAAGCTTTATACGTTAGCCTATGTGCCAAAGATATCCTTTATTTTGGGAACTGCTGTGGGCTCTTGCTTCAATCTCTTTGCTAGTAAAGCAGGAGCAGACCTGGTTTATGCCTGGCCTACTGCAGAGATTGGTCTATTAAATGCTGAGGCTACCAACTATATCACCAATTACTATCAGGTTCAGCAGGCGGACAATCCTGGCAGCAAGTGGCAGGAGACATTGGAGCAAACCAAAGATCAGGTAGGAACACCTAAGGCTGCTCTAGCTACAGGACTAATAGACGGGCAGATTCAGCCTGGAGATACCTATTTGGCAATATACAACTCTTTAAATATGCTATTGGCTAAGAGCGAGGCTCAGCCTAGTGGTTTGGAGGGCTAGAAATGAACAGTGAAACATATATTCTCCAGGTAGCCCTTGTAGGCATATTTGTTGTAGTTGTAGTATTAATTGCCATGATATATTTTGTAAAGGCCCAGGCTTTGCTGCTCCGGCTATTTGATAGGGCTCCAGCCCCTGTTGCCCAGCCCCTGGATACAAAGGATCAAAGGCAGCAGAAACAGCTACAGGAGCAATTAAGTGAAGAGCTTTCAAGAGAAGAGATTGCTGCAATTAGTGCGGTTATTTTTATGATGATAGGTAGACCGGTGCGAATTACATCGATTAATGTAATACCACCACAGATAAAATAGCTAGTAGATTAACTTTAAGCTGGGGGAAGGAGAGGTATGATGAGAAAGTTTAAGGTCACAATAGACGGCAAAGCCTATGAAGTTGAAATAGAGGAAATTGGAGGGGAGCCTCAGCAGCTCTCTAGCAGAGCCCAAACCACTGGGACTGCCAATAGGCCTGCCCCTATGGCAAATGCTGCCCCTATTATCACCGCACCTGCGCCTGCTGCGTCTGCCCCTGTAGTGCCGGCCACTAGTCAGGCAAGCTCCAGCAGTAGCCAAGCTGTCACCGACAATGCGTTAGCTGGAGAGGGAGAGGTGGTAGAGGCTCCTGTAACTGGACAGGTTTTAAAGGTGGAGGTTAAGGTAGGCGAGCAAGTCGTGGAGGGACAGGTTCTACTTATCCTAGAAGCTATGAAGATGGAAAACGAGGTGACTGCTTCTGTAGCAGGTACTGTTAGCCAGGTATTAGTAAATCAAGGACAGGCTGTTGAATCGGGACAAAGGCTGCTTTTAATAAAGTAATATATAATTAATGCTTTAGAAAGACGGGGGGATTTCAAGCAGATGTTTGCCAAAGCTATCGGCGAAATTGTCGCCAACTCCGGATTAATGCTAATTACATGGCAGCAAATATTGATGATTTTTATTTCTTTTGGCCTGATATACCTAGCTATTGCCAAAAAATATGAGCCTCTTTTGCTATTACCTATCGCCTTTGGTGCTTTACTGGTAAATATTCCAGGCAACACCTTAATGGAAGAAGGGGGACTACTGTACTTTCTTTACCAGGGGATAAAATGGGGGATTTATCCCCCCCTGATATTTTTAGGTGTGGGAGCCATGACAGACTTTGGGCCAATGCTAGCTAACCCCAAGACTATGCTATTAGGAGCAGCTGCCCAACTGGGAATCATGGGAGCACTAGTACTGGCAGTTTTTGCTGGATTTGATTACAATGCAGCTGCATCTATTGCTATTATAGGTGGAGCTGATGGGCCTACAGCCATTTTTTTAACTAGCATGCTGGCTCCTGAGCTATTGGGACCAGTAGCTATTGCAGCTTATTCTTATATGGCCTTGGTGCCAATTATTCAACCGCCAATCATGAAGCTGCTGACTACTAAAAAAGAGCGACAAATTGTAATGACTCAAATGAAACCCGTATCTAAAAGAGAAAAGATAATATTTCCTCTCTTAGTCACTGTTGTCATTGGCCTTTTGCTACCCACTGCTTTACCCTTGGTGGGAATGCTGATGCTAGGGAACCTGATGAGAGAAAGTGGAGTAGTAGACCGGTTAAGCGATACGGCTCAAAATGCTCTCATAAATATAGTGACTATTTTTCTTGGAGTTTCGGTAGGTGCTACTACTGCTGCAGAAGTTTTTCTCACCAAAGGAACTCTTATGATTATTGCCTTAGGCTTAATCGCCTTCATTATTGGAACAGCAAGTGGTGTGATATTTGGAAAAATCATGTGTTGGGCTACCGGTGGTAAGGTCAATCCACTAATTGGAGCAGCGGGCGTATCAGCAGTGCCCATGAGTGCCCGGGTTGTACACACTGTGGCGCAACAGGAGAACAAAAAGAACTTTCTGCTGATGCATGCCATGGGACCTAATGTGGCAGGGGTTATTGGATCGGCTATAGCAGCGGGAGTGCTGTTAACTTTATTCGGGGGATAGGAGTTGATTAATGTGAATGGGCAAAAGGCAAAAATAACGGATACCACTTTGCGAGATGGCCATCAGTCACTATTGGCCACTAGGATGAAGACTGAGGACATGCTACCTATTGCTGAGGCAATGGATGAAATTGGGTTTCATTCAGTTGAAGTATGGGGTGGTGCTACCTTTGATACTTGTATGCGCTATCTAAATGAAGATCCATGGCATAGACTGCGCAGCTTTAAAAAAATATTTAAGAAAACTCCTTTGCAAATGCTGCTGAGGGGTCAGAACCTAGTAGGCTATAAGCATTATGCGGATGACGTGGTTGAAGAGTTTATCAAGTATGCAGTTAGCAACGGCATCGGTGTAATGAGGATTTTTGATGCCTTAAACGATACCAGAAACATTCAAAAGGCTGCTGAATTAGCAAAACGAGAAGGTGCTCACGTACAGCTGACCCTATCGTATACCCTAGGTCCATTGTACGACATGGATTACTACATCAATAAGGCTGCGGAGCTTAAACAGATAGGTGCTGATTCCATCTGTATTAAAGATATGTCTGGGATAATTACACCCCAAGGAGCCTATGACTTGGTAAAAAAGCTAAAGGAGGAGGCTATAGGGCTGCCTGTTCAGCTACATTGTCACTACACTAGCGGCATGGCATCTATGGTATATTTAAAAGCAATAGAAGCGGGCTGCGATGTGGTGGACACAGCTATGTCACCTTTGGCAGGCTCCTCTTCCCAGCCAGCAACAGAAACTATGGTCGCTGCTTTGGCAGATACTCCTTATAACACGGGCTTAGACTTAAGTAAATTATCTCCCATAGCAGAATATTTCAAGGGAGCTAGACAGAAATACAAGGAGTTTGACATGGGTAACAGTCCGGTAGATGTAAACGTTTTACTATATCAAATTCCTGGAGGGATGATATCAAATTTCGTTTCCCAGCTTAGCCAACAAAATGCCCTGCATCGATTACCTGAGGTGTTAGCAGAGGTTCCTCGGGTAAGGGAGGATTTTGGTTACCCCCCTTTGGTGACTCCTTCCAGTCAAATTGTTGGCACTCAAGCAGCTTTAAATATATTAGCAGGAGAGCGATATAAGCAGGTGACTAATGAGGTCAAGGCATATATGAAGGGTCAATACGGCCAGCCTCCTGGCAAAGTAAATGAAGAGATTCGCAAGAAGATAATCGGTGAGGAAAAGCCTATTACTTGTCGTCCCGCTGATTTGATTCCACCTCAGCTGGAAGAGGCAAAAAAAGAAGTGGCAAATCTTATGCAGCAGCCCGAGGACTTGCTGTCATATATTATGTTGCCTGCCGTGGCAAAGCCTTTTTTAGAAAAACGGATGGCGTGTGCTACCAAGCTAGATATCGCTTATATGGAAGAAAGCTTTAAGGCAGGGAAACCAGTAGCTCAACCTATCTAGCAAAGGCATTAAGCCTGCAAGTACACAGTATTTGCAGGTTTTTGTATTAATGATTAATTTTTTGGACAAACTTCTTTAAGAAATATCACATTTTTAAAGGAGTGGGAACGAGGATGACACAAGAATGGCTGGAAAATTACAAGGAGCATCTAAATGAGGTGTGGGCTAGTGAATACCCGGAAGAGGGGGAACCTTATGCCAATTTAGATGAGATTATTTTAGAGCAGCTGCGCAACATGAATAAAGGAGCCTTAAACCCTCAAGTAACCAGCGGACAAATAGAGGAAAGCGACTGGGATGAGCTAGATGAAAGGGTAATGAATGCCCTGGCAAATGAACATTTTGCTGCTAAACCATATTAGAAAAAAATAATATAAAACAAAAAAAATAATATGAAAACCCCCTAAACTTATGCTATAATTAATTGAGATATAGCTATAAAGATTTCTTTTGATATCATGAAATGGGGGTGTTACTTTGAAAATACTTGAGTTTGATGCCAGGGGAATGATTTGTCCAACTCCTATTTTTGAAGCTGAAAAGCTATTTGCCGATTTGAGTCTAGGTGATATGCTGACAATATACACCGACTCTGAATTAGTAGGATATAATCTCATGGATTGGGCAGAAGGAAAAGGAATTGAGCCCGATATGGTTCAAGAGAGGGATTACTGGAAGGTATTAGTTAAGATAGCCTAAAAATGAAAAAGGGAAAACAGAAAGCCAGTGAATTCACTGGCTTTTTCTTTTAGCAGAAGCCTCTTTGATCTGGCATTGCAACGAAACGAATGAATTTTTTAGCAACACTTGATAAAAACTTCTCAGGCAAATATACCAGATGAAAAGGTAGGGTAATATCTACACCTTCAATTGGCAGTGCTAAAATGGTACCTTGTTTAACTTCGTTTTGTACTGCCACATCGGCACATAAGGAAACACCAAGACCCGCTTGTACCGAGGATTTGATAGCGCTGATAGAAGTCATCTCGGTCATGATATTTAACTCACCGTAGTCTATGTTATTTTCCTTCAAAATCCGCTCTAGAGTTCTTCTATTGCCGGACTGGGATTCTCGTACAATAAGAGGTGCTTGTTTTAGTTGCTCTAAGGATATAGAGTCCATTTTGTTCCATGGCTCACAGTTGGGAGTAATAATTTTCATAGGATGCTCATGAATTTTCTTTAGAACCACCTTTGTTTCGTCAGCTACGATATCTCCTTCTACTAACCCTAAATCGTAGTAGTTAGACTGCACTCCTTCTACTATATCTGAGGAGTTTTTAATATCTAAGCGAATATTAACTTGAGGGTTCTTTTGCTTAAAGGCCCAGAGGCTACAGGGTAAAGCGTAGTTGCCTATGGTATTGCTGGCTCCGATAAATAAATTATGCTCTTCAATACCCATCAGCTTGTCTAAATTGTGTTCTAAATCACTAAAAAGACTAATAAGTTTTTGGGCATACTCATAAACCAGTTCTCCTGGCTCAGTCAAGGTTACACCTTGAGGGGATCGGTTAAAAAGAGTAACGTTGTAATAGCTTTCCATAGCTTGTATTTGCTGGCTAACTGCTGGCTGTGAAAGATGCAGTTTTCTTGCAGCCTTTGATATACTCTTTGCATTGGCTACAGTACAGAAAACCTCTAGCTGATAAAAATTCATTAATAACACCACCTATGCTTATAAATAAACTATTATGCATCTAATACTTTGTCGATATTTAATCTTATAAAAATATTACCTTATTTTAAACAATTAGTCTAGTTTTTACTTGTGAACATAGTAATTAATTGCATAATCCTTAACTTTTGCTATACTTAATAAAGGACAAATTTATATTTTCAAAAGCATTTTAAGGAGGCACATATAAAATGAACACACTAAAGACAATGTTTTTAATGACCGTGCTTACTATCCTGCTGGTATTGGCAGGAGGGGCTATTGCAGGAGAGGAAGGCTTATATTTTGCCTTTATTATTGCCCTGGTAATGAACCTGGGCGGCTATTGGTTTAGTGACAAGATAGCCTTGAGTATGATGAAGGCTAGGCCTTTAGAGGAAAAGGATGCCCCCAAGCTTTTTGCCATGACCCAAAGGCTGGCGGATAGAGCAAATCTGCCTATGCCCAGGTTGTACTTAGTAGATTCTAATCAACCCAATGCTTTTGCCACAGGGCGCAATCCCAACAATGGAGTAGTTGCAGTGACAACAGGCCTAGTGCGGCTGATGAATGATAAAGAACTGGAAGGAGTAATTGCCCATGAGCTGGCCCATATTAAAAACCGAGATATCCTTTTAAGCACCGTTGCTGCTATAATGGCAGGTGCCCTTACCATGCTTGCCCGCATGGGCCAGTATCGGATGATGTTCGGAGGTCGCGGGCGAAGCACTGGCCCCCAAGCTATCCTGCAAATAGTAGCGATCCTGCTGGCGCCTATTGCTGCTCTAATCATTAGATCAGCCATATCCAGAAGTCGAGAGTACGAGGCAGACCGGGTTGGAGCCGAGATATCTGGCAACCCTGAGGGCTTAGCCAGTGCCTTGCTGACCTTAGAGCAAGGAGCTAGAAGAACCCCAATGGAAGTAAATGAAGCCACATCCCATATGTTTATAGTCAATCCCTTATCGGGAAAACAGCTTACTAGCCTATTTAGTACCCATCCACCAATTCAAGAGCGGGTAGGAAAGCTGCGAAAGATGCGCTGATTATGCTTACATGATGTACCCAATTAAAAATGCTGAAGCCTACAACACAGGTAAGGCGACAGTAGAGCCAATATGCAAAAAAGAGGTGCCCGCGTTAAAGGATGTAGGTGGCATGCACCTGGTAGCCTGCCACAACTATGTAGACTAAAAGGCTTTTGCATTGTGAAAATATATTTCATTTTCTGCAAAAACTGCTTAAAAAGCTATTGTCAAGTGAAAGCTATTATGTTATGATGTTAACAAATCAAATAGTGAGCACCAGCTACAATGATGTAGGGGATGCGAATAGGCAATGAAGTCTATATCTGCGGTTTATTCCGTGGGTATAGGCTTTTTTTATTAAAAAATATTATATTTACAAGAGGAGGGCATATGCAATGTGTATGACTAAGGAAGATGTACTGCAAAAAGCAAAGGAACATGACGTAAAATTTGTGCGACTTCAATTTACCGATATTTTCGGTGTACTAAAAAACGTGGCTATTACAGTGGAACAGCTGGAGAAAGCCCTTGATGGAGAATTGATGTTTGACGGTTCTTCTATCCACGGCTTTGTGCGAATTGAAGAGTCGGATATGTATCTGCGTCCAGACCCCAACACCTTTGTAGTATTCCCTTGGCGTCCAGGCAACGGCAGTGTGGCAAGACTGATATGTGATGTATATACACCAGATGGCCAGCCCTTTGTAGGCTGCCCCCGAGGAGTATTGAAAAAGGTAATTGCCGAAGCTAAGGAATTGGGTTACACCATGAACGTAGGTCCTGAAGCGGAGTTTTTCCTATTCCTACCCGATGCGGAGGGAAGAGCTACAACTACAACTCACGACGAAGCAGGATACTTTGACATGACACCGATAGACTTGGGTGAGAATGCCCGTAGAGATATGGTCTTAGCCTTGGAGCAAATGGGCTATGAAATTGAAGCTTCTCACCACGAGGTAGCTGCTGGACAGCACGAAATTGATTTTAAATACTCAGATGCGTTAGATACGGCAGATAAAATAGTCACCTTTAAATTTGTAGTACGAACTATTGCCCAGCGCCATGGATTGCATGCCACTTTTATGCCAAAGCCTATCTTTGGAATAAACGGCTCGGGAATGCACACTAATCAATCCCTGTTTAAGGACGGGAAAAATGTTTTCTGGGATCCCTCCAAGCCGATGGAGCTAAGTGAAGAAGCCATGTACTATCTAGGAGGATTACTAAAGCATGCACCAGCTATTGCAGCTGTTACTAACCCAACAGTAAACTCCTACAAGCGATTAGTGCCCGGCTATGAGGCTCCAGTGTACCTGGCTTGGTCCGGCAGCAACAGAAGTGCCATGATCCGTATTCCTGCTAAGAAGGGCTTGTCCACTAGAATAGAAATGCGTAACCCCGACCCATCCTGCAATCCTTACTTAGCTTTAGCTGTAATGCTAAAGGCAGGATTAGATGGAATTAAAAACAAGATTCAGCCACCAGCAGCTACAGACAAAAACATCTTTGCCATGAGTCCTGAGCAAATGGCTGCCGAGGGAATAGATGCTCTACCAGGAAGTCTAATGGAGGCGATCAATGCCCTAGAGGAAAACCAGGTAGTGAGAGGTGGTTTAGGTGAACACGTAACTAGCAAGTTTGTGGAAGCCAAGAAGATTGAATGGGATGAGTTCCGCACTCAGGTGCATCAGTGGGAAATCGATCAGTATCTGAGCAAATTCTAGGGAAGCATAGGTTCTAAGCAGGTGGAGGTGCTAGTTATGGATAGCACGAGGGTAGTGGTAGTGTCTGATGACCCTAAGTATCGCACCAGCTTAAAACAAGTATTTCGCCAAAGGGGATATGTGATAGCTGGAGAAGCAGATAATCAGACAGCAACACTGCGGGTGTTGCAAAATAGAGAGCCAGACGTCATAGTAATAGACGGAGATAGTGTGGATTTCACAGTAATGGATATCTTTGATACTATCCAAGGAGATAAGCTGGGGGCAGTGGTAGTGATATTAAGCCTGCTCCACTCCCATATAGTTGAGAAGGCTAAGCAATCCTACTTCTTCTCCTACGTGTTAAAACCGGTTAGCGATGAGGCCCTCATATCAGCCTTGGAAATAGCGGTGATTAACTTTCGAAGATTTATGCAAATGGAGCAGGAAATCGAAAGGCTAAAATTTAGCTTAGAAACCAGGAAGCTAGTGGCAAAAGCCAAAGGTATTTTGATGAAAGAAATGAGCCTGACAGAAGAGGCTGCCTTTAAAACCATCCAGCGAAGAAGCATGGATCGGGGGGTATCTATGAAGGAAGTGGCTCAAGCCATCATACTGACCTTTGAGTGAAAAAAAGTATATTATTACCTCAATGCAGGGGTAAATGAATTTGGCAGGGTTGTCAAATTAGTTGGAAGCAAAGGCTGCTTCTCGATTAGTTTGCGCCCTGCTATTTTCTTTATTATAAAATTGTAAAAATATGTCAGGAGGTCAAAAAAATGAGACAGGTAGCTATTTATGGAAAAGGTGGTATTGGAAAATCTACTACAACACAGAACTTGACAGCCGCTTTAGCAGAAGCAGGAAAGAAAATCATGATCGTGGGCTGTGACCCAAAGGCTGACTCTACCCGCTTACTATTGCATGGTCTTTGCCAAAAGACAGTGCTAGACACTTTAAGAGACGAAGGGGAAGACATTGAGCTGGAGGATATTATGAAACCCGGATTCGGCAACATTGACTGCGTTGAGTCAGGTGGACCAGAGCCAGGAGTAGGCTGTGCAGGTAGAGGTATTATTACCTCAATCAACATGCTGGAGTCCTTGGGTGCTTACCAGAGAGATTTGGACTACGTATTTTACGATGTATTAGGTGATGTGGTTTGTGGTGGATTCGCCATGCCGATTCGCGAAGGTAAAGCTCAAGAAATCTACATTGTGGCTTCTGGAGAGCTGATGGCTCTATACGCTGCTAACAACATAGCTAAGGGTGTTCAAAAGTACGCCGATTCAGGTGGAGTTCGCTTGGGAGGCATTATCTGCAACAGTAGAAAGGTAGACTTCGAGTACGAATTGCTTGAAGCCTTTGCCAAGGAGATTGGCTCCCAGCTAATTCATTTCGTACCTCGAGATAATGTGGTTCAGCGAGCGGAGATCAACAAGAAGACGGTGATTGACTATGAGGCAGATTGCCCACAAGCTGACGAATACCGCACCTTAGCTCGAAATATCGATGGCAACGACATGTTTATAATTCCCAAGCCCATGGTTCAGGATCGCCTTGAGGAATTAATGATGGAGCACGGAGTAATTCAACTATAAATCAACAATTCGTAAGAGGAGGGGTCTTTAGCATGTTAATGATCAAAGCGATTGTAAGACCAGAAAAAACTAGTAGTGTGTTAGCAGAGCTGAATGATGCGGGGTTTCCCGCAGTAACTAAGGTTGAGGTTGTTGGACGAGGTAAGCAGCGCGGGGTTAAGGTTGGAGATGTGGTCTATGACGAAATACCCAAGGATATGCTAATCATCGTTGTAAACGACGAGGACAAAGAGGACGTTATTAGCGTCATATCTAAAACAGCCAAAACAGGTGAGGCAGGTGCTTTTGGTGACGGTAAAATCTTCGTCAGTGCAGTTGAGGAAGCCTACACCATTAGCTCAGGAGATAAAGTACTGTAGGGAGGTGACATTGTGAAAGAAATAATGGCAATAATTCGCATGAACAAGGTAGCAAAAACAAAAAAAGCATTAATAGAAGCGGGCTTTAATGGCTTGACCGCCATGAAAGCAATGGGTCGAGGAAAAATGCTCAAGGACTTATCTCAGCTAGATAAGCTAGATGCATCCCAGGAGGAAATAAGAGAGAGATTTATGGAGGGTCTGCTTCAGGGAGGCCGCCTAGTTCCCAAGAGATTACTGATTCTGGCGGTGCCTGACGAAAAGGTGGAGCTGGCAGTGAAAACTATCATAGCAGCCAACAGTGAAGGACACAAGGGAGATGGAAAAATATTCATCATGCCTCTAGCTGAAGTAGTGCAGGTGCGCACTGGTCAGCGAGGCAATGAAGCGGTGTAATAAAGACAGGAGGTGAACAGTCATGGCTTTAGATAAAAAAGACTTAGATGAGATACTGGAAAAATACCCTACCAAGGTCAAGCGCAATCGAAAAAGCCACATTTTGATCAAAAATAGTGCAGAGGATCCCAAGCCAATCATAGAGGCCAATACCCGAACTATTCCAGGGATTATCACCAACAGGGGCTGTGCCTATGCTGGATGTAAGGGTGTGGTTTTGGGTCCCATCAAGGATATGGTGCATGTGGTCCACGGGCCAATTGGCTGTGGCTACTACGCTTGGGGAACTAGAAGAAATAAGGCAAAGAGTGAGGACCCTACCAAGAATTTTATAAACTACTGCTTTTCCACCGATATGCAGGAAAGTGACGTGGTCTTTGGTGGTGAGAAAAAGCTGACCGCCATGATAGACGAGGTAATGGAGGTTTTTAAGCCCAATGCCATAACTATCTCCGCCACCTGCCCAGTGGGCTTAATCGGTGACGACATCAATGCGGTAGCAAAAAATGCTGAAAAGAAGCATGGTATTCCTGTAATGGCCTTTAACTGTGAAGGCTACAAGGGAGTAAGCCAATCGGCAGGTCACCACATAGCCAACAACATATTGATGGAAAGGGTGATTGGCGCTAGCGATTTAGAGGAGTCACCCCACAGCTATCCCATCAACATCTTAGGGGAGTACAACATTGGTGGAGACAGCTGGGAAATTGAGCGAGTGCTAAAGGATATTGGCTACCATGTTGTTTCAGTGATGACAGGAGACGGCTCCTATGAGGATTTAAGTAATGCCCATACAGCTAAATTAAACCTGGTTCAATGCCACCGCTCCATCAACTATATCGCAGAGATGCTGGAGACCAAATACGGCACACCCTGGTTGAAGGTTAACTTTATTGGGGTCAATAGCACTGCCCAATCCTTGCGAGATATGGCCCTGTATTTTGGTGACCAAGCCTTGATAGACCGCACAGAGGAGGTTATTGCTGGGGAGCTAGCTCGCATTGAGCCAGCCATGGAACAATACAAAAAGATCTGCGCAGGGAAAACAGCCTTTTCCTTTGTGGGTGGCTCTAGAGGTCACCACTACCAGGGACTATATGCTGAGCTAGGCATTGACACAGTATTGGCGGGCTACGAGTTTGCCCACCGGGATGACTATGAAGGCCGAGAAGTAATACCTGATATCAAGACAGATGCGGATAGCAAAAATATTCCTGAGATTCATGTGACAGCTGATCCCAATAGATATAAGCTGAAAATTTCTAAGGAGCGCATGGAGGAGCTAAAGAAACAGATTCCGCTAAGCGATTACCCTGGAATGATTACAGAGATGAAGGATGGCAGCGTGGTAGTTGACGACTTAAACCATTATGAGACAGAGGAATTTATCAAGCTGTTAAAGCCAGATATTTTCTCCTCAGGCATCAAGGATAAATACGTAATACAGAAAATGGGAATCCCCTCCAAGCAGCTTCACTCCTACGATTACAGTGGACCCTATGCCGGGTTTAACGGAGCGGTGAAATTTGCTGAGGACATAACAATGGGATTTGTTTCTCCCACCTGGAACTTTATTGTTCCGCCATGGAAAAACCAACCCCTATTAAACGGTACTGTTGAGCAGGAAGGAGGAGCTTAAAATGTTAGATGCTACACCAAAGGAAATAAAGGAATTAAAGAGTGGTGGATCAATCAATCCAGCTAAAACGTGTCAGCCTGTTGGTGCTATGTATGCCGCTCTAGGGATAAAAAATTGTCTTCCCCATAGTCATGGCTCCCAAGGCTGCTGCTCATACCACCGCATGCACTTAACTAGACATTTTAGAGATCCTATTATGGCCTCCACCAGCTCCTTTACAGAAGGTGCATCGGTTTTTGGTGGTGGAGCCAACCTAAAGACCGCCATTAAGAACGTATTTGCTATCTATAACCCGGATGTAATGGCAGTGCATACCACCTGCCTCAGTGAGACTATTGGAGATGATATTCCCACTATTATCAATACAGCAGAAATACCCGATGGCAAGGTAGTAATCCATGCCAATACACCTAGCTATGTAGGCTCCCATGTGACAGGCTTTAGCAATATGACCAAGGGGATGATCAACTACTTTGCTGCTGCTACTACACCTGAGAAAAAGGAGCAGGTCAACCTACTACCCGGCTTTGTCAACCCTGGGGATATGCGGGAAATAAAACGCATCACTAAAATGATGGGGACAAAATACATAATGTTTCCAGACACCTCAGGAGTAGTTGATTCACCTATGACCGGTGCCTTCCAAATGTTCCCTAAAGGGGGAACTAGTGTAGAGGAGATTGCTGATTCGGGCAACTCCAAGGTCACTATAGCCATGGGCAGCTTTGCCTCCAGTGAGCCAGCCTATCTGCTGGAGCGAAAATGCAATGTACCACCAGTCATTTTAAAGACTCCTATTGGCATTAAGGCCACAGACGCCTTAATTATGGCTTTGATGAGCAAGTTTGTAGTAGAGGTTCCCCAGGAGCTGGAGGAGGAACGGGGTCAGCTGGTAGATATTATGACCGATACCCACTTCCACTTCCATGGTAAAACAGTAGCCATCTTTGGTGACCCAGATGTGGTGCTAGCATTGACTGAGTTTGTACTAAGCCTAGGCATGAAGCCCATTCATGTGCTGACCGGAACACCGGGCAAAGCCTTTGAGACAGAAGGAAATGCCATGCTTGCTCAAGCTGGCATACAAGGAAATGTAAAGGCAGGGGGGGATTTGTTTGCACTACACCAGTGGATTAAAAACCAGCCTGTAGACCTATTGATAGGCAATACCTATGGCAAGTACATTGCCAGGGCTGAGGATATCCCCTTTGTGCGCATAGGGTTTCCAGTATTAGACCGCAGCGTCCATTCCTATCTACCAGTGGTGGGATATAAAGGAGCCATGCGGGTAATTGAAATGATAAGCAATGCCTTGCTGGAAAGACAGGATCGGGATGCCAGCGATGAGGATTTTGAATTAGTTATGTAGGTGAAAGGGAGTGTAAATTATGGAACAGGTAGCTCTGATAAAAGGTCGCCAGGAGTTCATAAAAGTCAAGGGCAAGCAGGAGCTGCAGTGCGATACCGATAGTGTAGCTGGTGCGGTCAGTCAAAGAGCCTGTGTGTACTGTGGAGCCCGGGTGGTACTGAATCCTGTCACTGATGCAGTGCACCTGGTCCATGGACCTATTGGCTGTGCCAGCTATACCTGGGATATCCGAGGCAGTTTAACCAGTGGCCAAGACTTATTTCGCTTTAGCTTTTCAACAGATTTAAAGGAGCAGGATATAGTTTTTGGAGGAGAGAAAAAGCTGGCCTTGGCTATCGATCAGCTGGTAGAAAAGTATGCTCCCAAGGTAGTATTCGTCTATTCCACCTGTATTGTTGGCGTGATTGGCGATGATTTGGATGCGGTTTGTAAAAAAGCCGCTGCCCATCACAAAATTGATGTTATTCCAGTCCAGTCTAGTGGTTTCAGCGGCAATAAAGCCGCTGGCTACCGGGCGGCCTGTGACACCCTGTTAAAGCTAATTAAGCCTAATCAGCCCCTAGGACCTAAGCTGGAAAAAACTATAAATTACTTAGGAGATTTTAACCTGGCGGGAGAGGTGTGGATTATAAAGCACTACCTGCAGCAAATGGGTATTGCCACCAATGTGGCCTTTACTGGTGATTCCAGCTATGACGCATTAAAGAGAGCACCAAGTGCATCCTTAAACATTATTCAATGTGCCGGATCTATGGCCTATTTAGCCAATAAAATGGAAGAGCAATATGAAATACCCTTTATTCGAGTGTCCTTCCTAGGCATTGAAGACACAGGCAACTCCCTGCGGGCTGTGGCCAAGGCAATAGGTGATGAGCAAACTATCAGATTAACTGAAGAGCTGATTCAAAAAGAAGAGGCAGGAATCAAAAGCGATTTATGGCGCTATCGCCAGCATCTGGCGGGTAAAAAAGCAGCAATCTACGTGGGAGGAGGATTTAAGGCAATCTCCCTCTTGAAGCAGTTTAAAGAGCTGGGCATAGAAGTAGTTATGGTAGGAACCCAGACAGGGCGCAAGGATGAATATGAAACTATTAACTCCTTGGCCACTGAAGGCACAGTTATTTTAGATGATGCCAATCCGGCAGAGCTGGAAAAATTTATGCTAGAAAAGGGTGCCGACCTACTGGTAGGCGGAGTAAAGGAACGTCCCCTAGCCTATAAGCTGGGTATAGCCTTTATAGATCACAATCACGATAGAAAACATCCATTGAGTGGCTACGTCGGCGCCATAAACTTCGCCCATGAGGTTTATACCACCGTCTGCTCACCAGTGTGGAAATATGTATAAAACGGGAGGGAAAGGCCGTGGAAAAATCAACTAAGCAACCATACCAGGTGAAAAACGTCAACGAAAATCCTTGCAATATGTGTATGCCTATGGGCGGCATCCTCCCCTTTAAGGGAATTGAGGAAGCAATGGTCATCATCCACGGCTCCCAAGGCTGTAGCACCTATATGCGTCGCCATATGGCAGAGCACTATAACGAGCCGGTAGATGTGGCTTCTTCATCCTTAAATGAGAAAGGGACTATCTACGGAGGCAGCCATAACCTGAAGCTGGGATTAGATAATGTGCGTCAGGTATACCAGCCTAAAATAGTAGGAGTGCTGTCTACCTGCCTAGCAGAAACAATTGGTGAGGATATGGAGCGCATCGCTCAGGAGTACCTTAAAGAAAAAGACATAGAAGGGTATCCAATCGTTCCAGTACCTACTCCTGGCTATGGTGGAACTCACAGCGAAGGCTACTGGATGGCCTTGCGAAAAATTGTGGAAAAGCTGGCTGTTCAGACTACTCCCCACAAAAAAATCAATATAATAGTGTCGGCTATCAGTCCTGCTGACATTAGGGAGCTAAAGCGCATCCTAGAGCTATTTAGCTTAGAATACATTCTGCTGCCCGACTATTCCTACAATCTGGATCGTCCTTATGAAAAGCCCTACACAAAGCTAACTAGCCAGGGCACCAAGCTGGCTGAAATAGCGGAAATGGCTGGAGCTAGGGCCACTCTGGAGCTGGGAGTAGCTGTCAGCAATAGCCTCTCCCCTGGCAAGTATTTAGAGGAGCAGTACGATGTCCCCTTATATAGGCTACCAATGCCTGTAGGGCTAGAAAATACTGATCAGCTCATTGAGGTATTGGCCAGCTTAAGTGGCAAGGCTACCCCTGCAGCTCTTGAGCTAGAGCGGGGAAGGCTGCTAGATGCCATGATTGACTCCCACAAATACAATTTTTCGGTAAAGGCAGCAGTTTTTGGTGATCCCGAGCTAGTATATGCAGTGAGCAGGCTTTGCCTGGAAAACGGCATTCTGCCCATGGTAGTGGCTACTGGAAGTAAAAACAGCAGCATATATAAGCTGCTGAAGGATGCCTTAAGTGAGCAGACAAAAAATGGTCTAATTTTAACGGAGACAGACTTTGCCACTATTCGAGAGCATTGTAAAAGCTTTAAGGTAACACTGGCAATAGGTCATTCAGACGGTCGCTATCTAACAGAGCGGGAGGGTATTCCCTTAGTGCGACTAGGCTTTCCCATCCACGACCGAGTGGGAGGTCAGCGCCTGCTATCGGTAGGCTACTGGGGTACCACAATGTTTCTAGATCGTTTGACCAACACCATACTAGAGCATAAATACGCAAATTATCGCTCCAGCATGTATGAGCAGTTTTATAGAGAAGGAGGGGAGAACCATGAAATCCAGCAAGCCAAATAATATCAATGCAAAGACTAAAAAACATCCCTGCTATTCCTCGGAGGCGGGTCATAAATACGCTAGAATTCATTTGCCCGTTGCCCCTGCCTGCAATATCAGCTGCAACTATTGCAACCGTAAATTTGACTGCTTAAACGAAAGTCGGCCGGGAGTGACCAGCGAAATAGCTACTCCTTTGATGGCCCAAAAGAGATTCATCCAGGCTAAAGCCCAGCTCCCCAACCTTTCAGTGGTGGGAATAGCAGGTCCGGGAGATGCGCTGGCAAACTGGAAACAGACAAAGGCGACTATTCAGTTAGTTCAGCAGGTAGATCCGGATGTAATCATCTGCCTTTCTACAAACGGTCTAAAGCTGCCTAAGCACCAGGAGGAAATGGTGGAAATGGGCATCAATCATGTGACCATAACAATAAACACCTTAGACAAGGCCGTTGGTTCCCAGATATATGACCATGTCAACTATGAAGGTAAGAGATATTCGGGGCAGGAGGGGGCTGAAATCCTGCTAAACAATCAGCTAGAGGGGCTTAGTTACTTAGCAGGATGTGGTGTTTTAGTTAAGGTAAACATTGTGATGATAAAAGGACTGAACCATTTGGGAATTCCGGAGCTGGTGCGCAAAGTAAAGAAACTAGGTGCCACTATGACTAACATCATGCCCCTAATCCCAGCATCAGGAAGCAAGTTTGCCAGCTATCCCGCCACTGACCAAGGAGAGGTAGACGCCATGCGCCTGGCCTGTCAAGGTGAGCTTAAGCAAATGTTTCACTGCCGCCAATGCCGAGCTGATGCAGTGGGGATGCTAGGCTGCGATAAGCCTATCAAAGCCTTCCCATTGGCAAAGGAGTGTAGCACCTTAGTAGCTGGAAAGTAGAAGTTAAATATAAATTCATGAAGGGTGAGAGTTAATATGAATAAACCTAAATACCATATATTTGTTTGCACCAGCTCTCGAGCCAATGGTCAACAAAAGGGCTTTTGTCATACCAAGGACGGGGTCGGGGTGGTAGAAAGCTTTTTAGAGGAGATCAGCGATCGGGGCTTAAGTGGAGAAGTTATGGTTAGCAATACAGGCTGCTTGGCAATCTGTGAAAAGGGTCCCATCGTGATAGTGTATCCGGACAATGTCTGGTATGGCAGTGTAACACCTGCTGATGTGGAAGAAATCGTTTCAGTGCACATTGAGGAAGGTCAAGTGGTGAAAAGACTAGTTATCAGCCAATAATAATATGGGGGGTAGAACCATATGCATCGACAAATAGCTGCCTTTATAGGGTATCAAGGCATGACAGCAGATGTGAATGAATCGGGACGGGTTGTAGTCTACGAAAGAAAATATGGAAAGTGGAACGTGCTGCGGGAGAAACAGTTTATGCTAGGTGAGGTAGGCTCTATCCGAGATTTGAGAAAAAAGATGGAGGAGCTGGTGCATTTTTTAAAGGTAACTCACTGTCGCATATTTGTAGGAGCTACTGTTACAGGGATTCCCTACTTCGAACTGGAGAAAAACGATTTTCGCATTTGGGAATACCAGGGCCAGCCTGATGACTTTCTAGACTATATATTGACTGCAGAGAAAAAACAGGAGAAAAGGAAGTGTCAAGGCAAAATAGATGGGGAGCAGCTGAGGGACAATCAGCTTACAGTAGAGCCAGTTGAGATTAGTCCGGGCTGCTACCACATTTCTTTAAAGGACATTCAAGGAGGAAAAGCAGGCCTCACCTCAAAACAGGCACTGCTTCCCTTCCTGCGCCAGGGCAGATTTTACAGCTTGCAAGTAGAATGTACCCATGTTCCCATGTGGCTGGAGGGAGAGCTGATGGCGGGCAAGCTGCATGGAGAGGTGGCCCAAAGGGAGGACATCACCTTAGTTACCATATCTAAGAATACCTGTGAATAGGAGGCGGGGGCAATGGCAGTGCAGATTGGAAAAAAAGCAGCACTTGTCTGGGATGAAAGCTTAAGCCATTTATACAGTAAGGCAAAGGCAGCACTAGACCTGGGGGAGCTTTGGGAGCTGGGACAGCTTCTGATTAAGCTAGGTGTAGATAAGCTAATAATATCTCAAGAAATGCTTCAAGCTGGCTATAAAGTGGAAAATGAAAATAAAGAAAAGTGTATTTTGCAGGTGGAAACACCCGCTTCTTTTATGGCAGCCATTGAAAATGATTTTAAGTGTATTCAGCTACTATGGCCTGGTCAGCAATCAATAGGTGACCAGCAGGAAGTATATCTTCAAGAGTATGTAAAGGGGGGAGGTGGGGCCTATCTACAGCTGCCTGACCCTGCCATACTCTTAAGGTCTGCAGCCGCTGGCATCCAGCTACAGAACCTGTTTAAGCGAGGCTTAATCAAGGGCATTAACCTTTGGGGGTTGACTGACAATGCTATGACAATAGCGCCGCTCCTTGACCATATTCGATCCATTTTTGCTGGCCCCATAGGTATCTGTCCTACCAATCAGTCTTATCAAGCCACAGGAATAGCCTTTGAAGGACTAGCTGGGGGAGCAGACATGGTGAACACCAGTATTGCTGGAGCCCTTCAAGGGGAGGGCAGGGCAGCCTTAGAGGAGCTTTTGCTAGCTGCAAAAGTATTAGGCAAATGGGAGGTTCAAGCTGATTTTGCCCTACTGCCTCAAGTGGTAAGGCTCTACCAAAAGCTGGCTCAAGACCAAATCTCCCAAACTAAGCCTATTCTTGGACATAAAATCTTCTGCTACGAATCGGGAATTCATGCGGCAGGGATAGCAGAGGACAGTGGCACCTATGAGCCCTATGAGCCTAGCATGGTGGGTTTAGAGCGCCAGCACTACATTGGCAAACACTCGGGCACCAAATCTCTGCGGGCAAAGCTACTTTCTATGGGAATAGCTGTCACTATAGGTGAGGCAGCCTATCTGTTGCCTCAAGTTAGGGAGATGAGCATTGAGAAAAAAGGAGCCTTTACCGATGAAGAGCTAGCTATCTTGCATTACAGTAGCTTTAGAAATCAAGCCTGTGGATAGCCTATGGATAGCCTGTGTATAAAATGTGGATAAAGGGGAGCAAAGAAATGAGTTCAGCAGTGAAAATAGTTGATTCCACCCTACGAGATGGAGAACAGCAGGCAGGAATTGCCCTTAGTGTCAAGGAAAAGGTTGCCATAGCTAAGCTCTTATCACTATTACCGGTGACCCAGCTGGAGGTGGGAACGCCTGCCATGGGAGGCTCAGAGCTAGCAGCCATTGAAACCATAGCTAAGCTAAATCTCCCCTGTCAAATAGCTGTGTGGAACCGGTTACACAAGAAGGATATCTATTTAGCCATAGAATCGGGAGCTGAGATAGTTCACTTGTCTGCTCCAGCTTCAGATATTATGCTGAAAAGCAAGCTTAAATGGTCACGGCAATGGCTGCTAGAGCAGCTAGTGGATTGTATTAGCTGGGCAAGAAGCAAGGGAGCAAAAGTATCGGTAGGCTTTGAGGATGCATCTAGAGCTGATCAGGACTTTTTGTGTCAAGCGGCCCTAAAGGCCCAAGATGCAGGAGCCATCAGGGTGAGACTAGCAGACACGGTAGGAGTATTGACGCCGGTGCGCACCCATGAGATGATACAAACCGTAGCAAAATGTCTAAAGGTGCCTATTGCTTTCCACGGCCACAATGATTTTGGTATGGCCATACCCAATTCCTTGGCAGCATTGTCCGCAGGTGCAGGGTATGTGGATTGCACAGTTGGCGGAGTAGGGGAAAGGGCGGGCAACTGCAATTTGCTCCAGTTCTTATGGGCTCTTGACAAGGGAAAGCTACTAGAGCATACTATTGATTGGCAGAACCTTCACTTATTAGAGCAGAGGATAATAGGTTTGTTTCATCAAAACAGTTACGGAGACAATGGGCTTGTTTTCACATTGTGAAAACCTCTTCCTGTATACAATATTTCGATGTGAAAACTATTGTCAATGAAAATAACCTGTGCTATTATACATATAATAAGTAAATACAACTTGATGAAGGAATTTCATCGGTAGGCAATGGCGTCTACGTTTATAGAGAGCTCAGCACTCTTCTATAGATGTGGGCGTTTTTTATTTTATCAAAATCTTTTACAATATCTTTATCTTTTAAGGGGGACGAAAAAAATGAGTATGACTAAGGAAGATGTATTGCAAAAAGCGAAGGAAAATGACGTGAAATTTGTGCGACTCCAGTTTACTGACATCTTTGGAGTTTTGAAAAACGTTGCTATCACAGTAGAGCAGCTGGAAAAGGCCCTTGATGGTGAAATGATGTTTGACGGATCCTCAATTCATGGCTTTGTACGCATCGAAGAATCTGACATGTACCTAGTTCCAGATCCCAACACCTTCACCGTATTTCCCTGGAGACCAGGTAATGGTAGCGTGGCCCGTTTGATTTGCGATGTGTATACTCCAGATGGAAAGCCCTTTGATGGATGTCCCAGAGGCGTTCTTAAAAAGGTAATAGCAGAAGCGGCCGAATTGGGATACACAATGAATGTGGGCCCAGAAGCAGAATTCTTCTTATTTTTAACAGACTCAGAGGGCAGAGCTACCACTATTACCCATGATAAGGCTGGATACTTTGACATGACTCCAATTGACATGGGGGAAAACGCTCGTCGTGATATGGTGCTTGCCTTGGAGCAAATGGGATACGAAATAGAAGCTTCCCATCACGAAGTAGCTCCAGGACAGCATGAAATAGATTTTAAATACTCAGATGCCTTAGATACAGCTGACAAAATTGTAACATTCAAATTCGTTGTAAGAACTATTGCTCAGCGTCACGGCTTACATGCCACCTTTATGCCAAAACCAATCTTTGGTATCAATGGCTCAGGAATGCATTGTAATCAGTCCCTATTTAAAGATGGCAAGAATGCATTCTGGGATCCAAATGCAAATATGGAGCTAAGCCAAGATGCTATGTATTACCTAGGTGGATTGTTAAAGCATGCTAAAGCACTAGCAGCTATTACTAACCCAACTGTAAATTCATATAAGAGATTAGTGCCTGGCTATGAGGCACCTGTTTATCTGGCTTGGTCTTGCCGCAACAGAAGTCCATTGATTCGTATCCCAGCTAAGCGGGGCTTATCAACTCGGATTGAAATGAGAAATCCAGATCCATCCTGCAATCCATATTTAGCTTTGGCAGTAATGCTTAAAGCGGGGTTAGATGGCATCAAAAATAAAATTCAGCCACCGGCACCTACAGATCGCAACATTTACGCTATGACTGATGCGGAAATGAAGGACTTGGGAATCGAAGCATTACCAGGCAGTATTTTAGAAGCTGTACAGTGTTTAGAGCAAAATGAAGTTATCAAGAGTGCTCTAGGTAGTCACGTAACTGAAAAATTTGTTGCTGCCAAGAAGATTGAGTGGGATAGCTTTAGAACAGCTGTGCATCAGTGGGAGCTGGATGAGTATCTTAGTAAATACTAATTAGAGTCAGCTATTAAGGTCTAAATGCAATCATCCATATCGCTCAAAAATGGTATGGATGATTGTAAAAAAGTAATTTGACAACAGATAAGTAGTTACTCTAAAATAAATTTAATAGCCCCAAGAGTTCAGTTATACTAACGTTGGGCGCGGCTAAAGCAAAGTTATGAGTTTGAATTGGGGTGACTGGGAATGCATAGCGACCGTTTAGTGGTTTCAGCTAGTGACAAGAACTTCCGCGCCAAGCTTAAGCAGCTATTTTTGCAAAATGGATACGTTATTGTAGGAGAAAGTGACAATTTTGCTGGAACTCTGCGGACAGTACAAACTAGGAAACCAGATTTAGTAGTCATAGATGGAGAATCACCAGAGATGAATGTAAATGAGCTGCTTCACGTCATGGAGAGTGATAAAATAGCACCGGTTGTTGTTCTCACCAGTAAGCTCCAGAGACACCTGGTAAACAAAGCAAAACAATCCTGGTATGTATCCTATATAATGAAACCCTTCTCTGATATGGTGCTGTTGTCTTCAATTGAGATTGTCTTGGCCAATTATCAGCGCATAATGGAGATGGAGCGGGAGATTGAGAACCTAAAGACTACATTGGAAACTAGAAAACTAGTAGATAAGGCTAAGGGAATTTTAATGCAGCAGCTAAATATTTCTGAGTCAGAAGCATATAAGCGGATTAGGAAGAAGAGCATGGATAAATGTAAGTCCATGAAGGAAGTTGCCGAAGGTATTATAATAGCTTATGAATAAAACAAAATAAAATAAATTGGGCGAAGTAGTCCACCAAGTTTGGCAAAGATGTCAGCAGTGGAGGTGATATATTTTTATAACCTCTTAGCAGCTACATCTTTTTTTTGTTTAATTATTTCGGATTTAAAAACAAATGCATTACTCAGAGTTGCTAAGAAAAGCACTATTTTTAGTAAATATTATTAGTAAATATAAAGGGGGAAAATAAAATGGAAGAGTTAATAATTTCTATCGATACCATGTGGGTATTATTGGGAGCATTTCTAGTATTTTTAATGCATGCAGGATTTACAATGTTGGAAATTGGTTTTACAAGAGCAAAAAATGCAGTTAATATAATCATGAAAAACATGTTGACAGTATCTTTAGGAGCAATTACTTTCTTTTTTATAGGTTTTGGATTGATGTTTGGCGAGTCTATGGGAGGAGCTTTCGGAACGACAGGATTTTTCATGTTGGGAACAGAAGGAATGGACTTTGGTGTTCCAGTTTTAGCATTTTGGGTTTTCCAAGCAGTATTTGCAGCTACCGCAGCTACTATTGTATCTGGTGCGGTTGCGGAGAGAATTAAGTTTGGGGCATACTTCCTAATTACTATAGTGATAACTTCAGTAATATACCCGATAGTAGGACATTGGATTTGGGGTGACGGCTGGTTAGGCTCAATGGGCTTTGCAGACTTTGCAGGATCTACTGTAGTTCACTCTACTGGCGGATGGGCAGCTTTAGTGGTAGCATATATCTTGGGGGCTAGATTAGGTAAATATACTCCTGACGGAAAAGTAAATGCCATCCCCGGTCACAACATGCCATTAGGTGCTTTAGGTGTAATGCTATTATGGTTTGGCTGGTTTGGATTTAATACAGCTAGTACAATTGCTGGTACTGATTTAAGCATAGCTCCAATCGCTGCAGTGACAATTCTAGGAGCATCAGCAGGTACCTTGGCAACAATTGTGTTCACCTGGGCAAAATATGGCAAGCCTGATCCTTCTTTAGTGCTAAACGGCGCATTAGCAGGCTTAGTTGGAATCACTGCGGGAGCAGATGCTGTTTCACCATTAGGAGCAATTATTATGGGTGG
>CAYVRD010000022.1:16585-27954 GCA_964454195.1 uncultured Clostridia bacterium | reverse complement strand
CCCGTAGGGCAGTAGTTCTATCTCCCTTACCTTCAATCCATTGTATTTTGCTACAATAACATGCCAGCATTCATGCCATAACACTACTAAAAAAACACCTAAGGCTTGAATCCATATATCTAGTAACAGGTAGACAAAAAGTAGCATTAAAAACCACCAGTTAAGTCTAATTTTTATTCCCCAAATGGTCCCTAAAGTCATATGCTCCTCCTAAATACTAGGGCTGCCTGACTTGAGCATGGTAAGCGGGTCAACGAGTCGCCCCTGCTCTCTCAGCTCAAAGTGCAATGTAGGTGTAGTCACCTTACCTGTAAGACCAACCTTGGCAATAACCTGATTTTGTTTAACCTCTTGCCCTTCCTTTACCAGTATCTCGCTACAGTGGGCATAGAGACTAAATAAGCCCTGTCCATGATCTATTTGGACCAGTCTCCCCAATATGGGATCATCTGTAACCCTTATCACAGTTCCTTCCTGAACGGCCACTATTGGACTACCTAGGGGAGCTTCGATTGCTATTCCCTCATAAAAGCGCTCCTGTCCATCAGGTCCCTTGCTTAAACCAAACCGTTTCACAACTTTGCCAGATACAGGTACACTCATATCCCCCGACCTCACACTTATCACAGGCACCGCTTCTCTATTAGCATGATTAGTAAAGGCCATCCGGTCATAGCTATTTAACCACCAGCCAAAGGTTAAATACTCTTTAATCTGAGGAGAAAAATCTCGCTGGGCACTAAATGTAGCCCGCACTTGATTTTGCATGCTCTTAGCCCATTGATATTCCAGTTGAAACAGCCCCAACACTAAAAAAAATAGTAGGATTGACAGACCCGATTGCCAAAACTTTTTAATAGCTTTTGGAGAAAAGCTAATCCTTGGGAATCTAGGGAGCTTTGGTCTATTAGAAAGCTGAACTCTAGGCAACTTTATTCTGTAGCGTATTCCCTCTAATAGTCGACGAACCTTATATTTGATCCGAGTAATAAGCCCTGGTGTGTAATTTATACCTTTCATTTTTATGTATCCCCCTTTTTACAATTAACCTTTAACTTCATTAATAATATATGTCCAACCCTTTAAACTAAGACCATAAAAAACAAGCAAAAAAAACAGCCCTATTATTAAATAGAGCTGCTGGCTGAATTAGCTAAGTTAGAACAACAAATCCTGTTTGCGTAGGTTTACATTTAAAATCAAGCCCAAGGCTATCATATTGGCCAGCATGGCACTGCCACCATAGCTGACAAAGGGTAGAGGTAATCCGGTAATAGGTGTAATAGCGATAGTCATTCCCACATTTACAAACACTTGAAAGGTAATCATAGAAACCACGCCTGTTACTAAAAGAGTCCCATACAAATCTTTGGCATGTAAAGCAATTTTCATTGCTCTATACATTAGGAAAAAGAAGGCTATTAGTAAAAATGCCCCTCCTATAAAACCTAGCTCTTCCCCAACTACTGAAAAAATAAAATCCGTATGATGCTCTGGTAAAAACCTTAGCTGAATCTGGGAGCCCTGGTATAATCCTTTACCATATAAGCCACCTGAGCCTATGGCAACTAAGGACTGAATCATATGATATCCAGCTCCCAACTCGTCAATATAGGGGTCAATAAACACTACTAGTCTCATAATCTGATAGTTTTTTAATGGTAATGGGAGCCCGTAGTTAAAATGGGCATACAGCAATCCGCCTATCACTAGTAAGCCAAAAATGATTAAAAAGGTTAATATTTTAGGGTTAGCCCCAGCTACATAAAGCATCCCAAACATAATAGCTATAAAAACTAAAGATGTCCCCAAATCTGGTTGAGCTAGTATAAACAGCATAGGAAGTCCTATAAACAAAAAACAGGGCAATAAATCCCAAAAGGTATTTAGTTTGTCTTGGCGTTGGGATAAGAATTTAGCAAAGGTGATAATAATAATTACCTTCGCCAGCTCCGAGGGCTGAAAATCAAAAAAGCCCAAAGGAATCCATCTGGTCGCGCCTTTATTAGTAGAGCCAATTACAAGCACAGTCAAGAGTAACACTATATTTAATATATATAGGTGCTTGTCGTATTTGGATAACTGGTTATAATCAATAGAGACTACTACCAACAAGGCAATTATACCAACAAGTATATTTATCCCCTGTTTTTTTACAAAGCCTTGTGGATCCCCTGGAATAGTTAAATTAGCGCTACTAAGCACTACTAGGCTAAATACCAATATGGCTGCAATAGTCAATATAAACGGCAAATCTAGGTTGCGCAGCATTTTCTTTTGAACCATTTTTTTCCCGCCTCTCTATCACTCTAATATCTATTGTACCAGTAGACATCAGAGCTTGAAAAGAAGAAAAAGCTCCCAAAGGAGCTTTTTTTATCCTTATTCTAATCTTTAGTAGGGTTTCTCTTCATCTTAACTACGGGGATATTAGCCACTAATGCCATGGTATCGTCCTCACTGTTTAAATGTACCTCAAGAGATTCTTTATCAATTTCCATATAGTTTGAAATTACTTTTATTAAGTCTTCTTTCAGAGATTGGAGTAGCTCTGGCGATACACTAGCTCGGTCATGCACTAACACTAATCTCAGCCTCTCCTTTGCCACATTTTTGCTGGAGTTTGCTCCGGATGAATCCAAGCCCAAAAGTTTACCTATAAAATCTAGCAATATATTACCTCCTCCACCTTATGTTCATCAGCTTACTACCGGTTTAATCCAATTATCTTTTTAAGTTTGTTGAACAATCCCTCTTCCACATCTAGATTCATCAGTGGAACATCTTCACCGGTGATGCGTCGTGCTATATTGCGATAAGCTTCTCCAGCTTTTGAGTTTTTATCTAGAACTGCTGGTTCCCCTCTATTAGTAGAAACTACAATCATATCATCTTCTGGTACTACCCCTAATAAATCTATAGCTAAAATCTCTATCATATCATCGATATTCATCATATCGCCCTTCTTTACCATCAATGGTCTAATGCGATTGACTATTAGCTTTGGATTATGTATTTCTGCTGCCTCCAATAGTCCAATAATCCGGTCTGCATCTCTCACTGCTGATACCTCTGGTGTGGTAACCACAACTGCTCTTTCTGCTCCCGCAATGGCATTCTTAAAGCCCTGTTCAATTCCCGCTGGACAATCAATTAAAATATAGTCAAACTCATTTTTTAACTCCTTACACAAATCCCTCATCTGCTGTTCACTTACCGCTGATTTATCCTTAGTTTGGGCAGCAGGGAGTAAAAAAAGCTTATCATCAAAACGCTTATCCTTAATAAGAGCTTGCTTAATACGGCAGTTACCGTTGACCACGTCTACAATATCATAGACGATTCTATTTTCTAAGCCTAATACCACATCTAAATTGCGTAAGCCAATATCAGTATCAACCATCACTACCTTACATCCCATGTTGGCTAAACCAGTTCCTAAATTTGCGGTAGTAGTGGTTTTGCCCACACCCCCCTTACCGGAGGTGACTACAATGACTTCCCCCATCTAAACTTCCTCCTCTGTTAACGATTAGTTTTTATTCACTGCACTTTTAATTGGCCTTTCTATTGAGGGCTGATATAGTTCAATTACCACCATCCCATTTTTTATCCGAGCTATTTCTGGATGCTGTGGATTGCTGACATGCTGCTCGTCTGGAGCCCTAGTAATGTGATTGCCAATGCGCAATTGGGTAGGCTGAAGTCTAAAAGCTGTAACTACCGCATTCTCATTGCCACTGACTCCTGCATGGGCAATTCCCCTGAGATTACCCATTACCACAATATTTTCTCCGGCAATTACCTCTCCTCCAGGATTAACATCCCCTAAAATAACAATGTTGCCTGGATGATTGAGGCTTTGTCCCGAGCGCAAAGTGCCCTGAAATAAAATTGTATTTTCCTTAAGGAGGTCGTTATTGTGATTAAGCTTTTCCTCCTCAGTGGTATCTTTCACCCACATCTCCTCCTGTCTATGACCAAGCTCTTGACTGCCAAAATCACAGTAATACACTTGATTGTCAGCTGTCGCTCCACGGATGATTTTGCGCAAAATCAAACCATTATCCCCTAATATTTGAGCTAATACGTCCAGTTGGTCCTCTGTTAGATAGTTTTGTCCCAAATCTATGGTTACATGAGCGCCAATTAAAAAAGCATCCCCAGCCGAGACCTGCTCAACTATTTTTCTCTTTATTTGAGCAAAGCTTATCTGGCCTATCAATGAAATAACTAAACCTTCTTTTGTTCCTTTCAATACCATACTATTGTCGGTTTTCATTATTTCTGTCAGTCCTTCCCATAATTTAGAACTTTAAGTATTCTATCCCCCAAATACTTCTCTGCAACGACATAAACTTTCTACATCTTCTAGCCCAATTCCTTCTAAGGAACAAGAAAAATCGAGGCTTTTTCCCCCGATTTTCTTGGTTTTTTCCTTATAAATCTCTTTTATTTGGCTAAATGCTACTCTTCCTTCTTATTTAAGCCAAAATAATCTTCTAGAATCAACTGGGCAGCAACCCCTGCAGAGGCTCCTCCACCGCCCCCATATTCAATTATTACTGCTATAGCAATTTCCGGATTGTTGTGGGGGGCAAAGCCGACAAACCAGCCATGGGCATCTCTTCTACTATCGTCACCCCTAAGACCGGTCTGAGCTGTACCAGTTTTACCTGCAACTTGAATATGCTTGGGAAAATGACCAAATCTTCTGTAGGCAGTGCCTCCAGGCTGGGTAACAGCTAACATGCTTTTTTTGGTGTGCTCAATAGTCTCTTTGGAAACAAACACCTCTCGCAATAATGTAGGCTCATACTGCCTTACAATTCTACCATTTTGACCTACTATAGAATCCACAATATAAGGTTCATAGAGTAAACCATTATTTGCTATAGCAGCAACATAGTTAGCCATTTGCAGCACTGTAAAATTATTGCTGCCTTGCCCAATAGAAATGTTGTAGGTATCAAATTCTTGCCAACGGGTATGAAAGTTATAATCTATGCGAAATTGGGCCTCCAACTGCCTGCGCCTTCGATCTTTATCTGCCTGAAGCCTTTTTCTCTCCGCCTCACTACCAGCTTCTGCCATCAGTCTTTCGTATTCTTCATCCAGTTCTTTAAACCTAGCTTCGTAGCGCCTGTTTATTAACACGGAGTTTAGCTCTTCCTTCCAAGCAGGACTAGGCATCACTCCTGATTGTTCTCCCGGCAAGATGATTCCGGTGCGCTGTCCCAGACCAAAGTCCTTGGCCACTTGGGCAATTTTCTCAGGACCTGTTCTCACAGCAACACTCTGAAAGTAGGTATTGCAGGATACAGCCATGGCCCTATAAAAATCCGTGCCACCATGCACTCCCAAGCATTTTATTCCCCCAGGGAAACCTCCCCCACAAAATACATGCCTATTAGGCAAAATACCGCTTTCCAAAGCAGCCATCCCTGTTATCATCTTAAAAGCAGATCCGGGAGGATAAGCACCCTGGATAGCTCGATTTAAGCCTGGAGAAAGCTCACTGTTATAGTACTCCTTCCTATCTAGTGACAGGCCGTTGATAAAATCATAATCGTTTGGATTCATCGTAGGGTAGCTGGCCATACCTAAGATAGCCCCAGTTCTAGGATCTATCGCAACAGCTGCCGCTGCTCTAGCCTTGGGATTCTCCACCTCGGCTCTTGTCTTCACCACTTCGGCCAGAGCCTCTTCCATCGCTTTCTGGAGCCTAAAATCCAAAGTAAGCACTAGATTATTTCCCGGCACTGCAGGAATTGTAAGCAATTCTCTAATAGGCCTATTAGCCACATTCACTTCTACCTGTCGAACACCCTTCTGACCTCGCAGCCCAATCTCTTGCCCATTCTCTTCTACAAACTCGTAAACCCGCTCTATCCCAGCCTGGCCAAAGGGATCGTTCATTCTGTACCCATGCTGTCGATACTGCCTCAACTGATTTTGATTTATCTGCATCACAAATCCAAGTACATGGCCGGCTAGTGACCCATTGGGGTAAACTCGCCTTGGCTCCACTTCAATATCTATTCCTGGAAGCTCCTCCTGCCTTTCTTTGATTAGAGTTACCAACTCAAAGGGAACATCTCGCAAAATTGGAACAGGCTCATACCGCCTAAATCCCTGAGCACTAATAGCCTGCTTTATATCATCCACAGTTAGCTCTACCTGGTAATCAGCCAACAGCTCTACCAAATGCTCGTAGACATGGTCCTTATTCCTGCCCATATTAGCCACAACAATAGAATAGGCCGCATGGCTAGTAGCTAGCACTTGCCCATCCCTTGAAATAATGTCTCCTCGTCGCGGGGGAATGCTTATCATCCGAATACGATTTTGCTCAGATTGTAGCTTGTATTGATGGGTTTGTACTAATTGGACATAAGCTAAACGGCCTATCAGGGTAGAAAAAATCAGTCCAATAATAATCAAAAAAACTGTTAATCTTTGTTGTAGTTTTTTCTGGCCCATTTCTCTCCCCCTTTAAACAGCTTTTTTTATTTGCCACTGAGTAGCCCTTTAGTTAGTGAGTTGAAAAACCTTAAATAGAACAATGGCCCTAACCCCACATTATATATGGCAGTAGGAATAATAATTTTAAACATTTGCTCTTTCAAAACTAAATTCATTCCAGTTATATTAAATAGAAAAACCGTTAATACACCTTGTAGTAGTGATGCCAATAGAAGCAGCAAACCAGGTGCCAATAAGTTCTCCTTATAAATTTTCCCCTCTGTTAACCCGATTAGGTAGCCTAGACTGCCCTTGATTAGGGCATTCATGCCAATAAATCTACCTGTTATCAAATCCTCCATTAGCCCTAGCATAAAACCAAAGATTCCGCCATATTTACTGCCTTTAATGAAGGCAGTAAATACCACCATTATTAAAAGCAAGTCCGGCTTAACACCCATAATTGTAAAATAGCTAAAAAAAGTGGATTGGAGGGTGAGAGCTATTAACCCCAGCAACAGGAAAAGAATATAACGCATTTCTATTCCTCCTCTTCCTGCTCTACTACCTCATCAGCAAAATCCACCTTAGGCAACACTATTACCTCTTCCAAGCGATTAAAATCTACGAAGGGTTGAATAACAGCATATTTTTGCAAACCATGAGGATCCATACTCCAGTCTACCACATATCCTATGCGTAGCCCCTTTGGAAATAGACCATGCAATCCTGATGTGACAACCACCTGATTTGGTCGGATAATGGTGTCATGAGGCAAAAATACTAGCTGTAGCCTACCAGAGCTATCTCCCGTTCCTTCAACTACTCCGGGAGTGCGGGAAATCTGCAGCATCCCGCCTACCGCTCCATCTCGATCTAATATCAATAACACCTGGGCAGTGTTGGGCGTCACACTAATTACCCTTCCCACTAAGCCCTGGGGAGCCACCACCGCCATGTTGCGTTTAATACCCTGATTTTTTCCCTTGTCAATAGTGATTGTCTCCAGCCAGTTACCGCTAGATCTGCCTATTACTCGAGCAGGTACACTACCTGCTCTATACTCTCCTGTCAGCTCTTGATTAAAATTCAACAGTCCTTTAAGCCGAAAATTCTCCAATCTAGCCTCTTCTAATATATTTATTTCCCGCTGTAACCGGGCTAGCTCTGCTTTTAGCTCATTGTTTTCCTGCTGGGTTTCCCTATATTTTGCCAGGGAGTAAAAGGTAGAGCTGACCTTTTCAGTAACAGCACTAGCCCCGCTCTGCAGCGGGGCTAACAGTTCCTGAAAAACCTGTTCTACTGGACTTAAATTTATCCTTTCCACAGCAGTAAACCTTATCAAACCTATTAAAAGCAGAACCACTGCCACAGTCCAGAAAAGCTTTTTTCTACCACTATTCCTGGACATCTCCCCCACGCCTTTCTTTAAATTATCATTATTCTTCTATGATCTTCTGGCAGGTACTAAAACCCGCTTTAACACATCAATATTTTCCAAAACTTTTCCTGTACCCATAGCAACTGCCGCTAAAGGCTCCTCAGCTAAATGAACAGGCATCCCAGTCTCCCGACTGATCAGCTCATCTAGCCCTTTTAATAACGAGCCCCCTCCAGCCATGACAATACCTCTATCCATGATATCAGCAGCTAATTCGGGGGGAGTTTTTTCCAAGCATATTTTAATAGCCTCCACAATAGCTGTTACAGGCTCCATTAGAGCATCCTGAATTTCCTTTGCTGTAATAATCACAGTTTTAGGTAATCCAGTTACCAAGTCTCTGCCCCGGACATCAAAGGTCTCTTCAGCCATACTATTATCAGAAAAGTAGGCTGAGCCTATAGTTATTTTAATGTCTTCAGCAGTCCTTTCCCCTATCATTAGATTGTATCGGCGTTTAATATGACTAATTATGGCATCATCCATTTCATCGCCAGCTATCCTAATAGATCTACTAGTAACTATTCCCCCCAAAGAAATTATAGCTACCTCGGTGGTACCACCACCAATATCCACAATCATATTTCCAGTAGGCTCGTGAACAGGTAGTCCTGCCCCAATTGCCGCCGCCATAGGCTCCTCTATCAGATAAGCTTCTTTAGCACCCGCCTGAAGAGCCGCTTCTTTAACTGCCCGCTCCTCTACTGGAGTGACTCCTGAAGGAACACATATTACCACACGGGGTTTAAAGAAGGTGGTTTTTTTCTTTAAGGTCTTTGTGATAAAGTATCTTAGCATGCTCTGGGTAATGTCAAAATCAGCTATAACCCCATCCTTCATTGGTCTTATCGCCACAATATTGCCTGGAGTACGACCAATCATCTGCTTAGCCTCAGAGCCAACTGCCAAAACCTCATTAGTATCCCTTTGGATAGCAACTACTGAAGGCTCTCGCAAAACTATACCTTTTCCTTTTACGTGTACCAATGTATTTGCTGTACCTAAATCTATTCCCAAATCTTTTGCTATAACCATAGTGAGTCGTATGCTCCTTCCTTCTAATAACTAATTATAGTTAACTAAACCACTTGAGGCAACTTGGATATTTTTCCAGTTACATTAGATTTTTCTCTTTTAGACTTACATATCTTTTATCTCCGATAACAATGTGGTCAAGCACCTCAATTCCTAATAGTTTGCCACCCTCCACCAGCCTTTTAGTCACTGCCACGTCCTCACTGCTGGGAGTAGGATCTCCACTAGGATGGTTGTGCACTAATATAATAGCAGCAGCGCTCTTTTTTAATGGATTTTTAAAGACCTCTCGAGGATGTACTACTGATGAATTCAAGCTGCCTACAGAAACAGTTTCCATTGCCAAAACTTGATTCTTAGTATTTAGGATAACTGTCTTAAAGTGTTCCCGATCAAGAAATCGCATTTCCTCCATTAAAATATCTACAATATCTTGAGGTGATTTAATTACTGGCCTAATCTCGCCACCTAAAGCAGCAATTCGCTTGGCCAGCTCCACAGCTGCCTTTACCTGACAAGCCTTTGCTGGACCTACACCCTTTATTTGCTGTAGCTCTTCAACTGTAGCGCCTAACAGGTGGCCCATTCCATCAGGATGATTCAATATTCGTTGTGCTACTGTTAAAGCTGAGTCATCCCTGGTGCCAGAGCCAATAATTATTGCCAGCAGTTCACTGGCAGAAAGCTGCTCTGAGCCATAGCTTATCAATCTCTCTCGCGGTCTAAATTCAGCAGGAAGTTCTTTTATAGTGCAGTTGTATTTTATTTCTTGTACACTCATTTTTCCCTCACCACCATCTAAATATTAGCAGCTAGAGTACTTTTATATCAAAGATCTCTAAAATATTTGCTAACTTTGTAATGGGCAAGCCCACCACATTGAAGTAGCATCCTTCAATGCCTGTTACCAGCAGACCTCCTCGGCCCTGAATTCCATAAGCTCCAGCCTTATCCATCGGTTCACCAGTAGCAATATAAGCTTTAATAGTATCCTCTTTTAGCTGACGAAAATAAACTGTAGTTTGTTCCCAATCTGTGTGCATTTTTCCAGTAGCTACATCCACCACTGCTATTCCGGTAATTACATGGTGTTTTTTCCCACTCATAGCTGTCAGCATTTCTTTAGCGTGGGCAGGAGACTCTGGCTTACCTAAAATTTGTCCATCTAAAATCACCACTGTATCTGCACCAATTATCAACCCATCTTTTATTTGATCAGCAACGGCCTCTGCTTTTTTGAGGGCCAAATTAGCAACCCCGTCACCGATAGGACCAGGTAGTATGGTTTCATCAACCTCTTTTGCCCAGACGGAAAATTTTAAGCCCATTTGAGTTAATAGCTCCCGTCGCCTTGGTGATTTAGAAGCTAGGATTATTTTATGCAAACCACAATCTCCTCCTTTTATAGCTTGGGGATGACATTTATAAGCCATCCCCATTGATAGCTTTAGTAAAAGGATGTTAAATTATAACCTTCGATAAGCAATGTAGGCTAAGAAAAACCCTAGCACACTTGCTAAATTCAATTTCATTGAAAAACCAATGGTAAAGGTTAGGATTACCAAATCAATAGTGGTTGTACTAAAGCCTAAAGATCTACTTTCCTTTAGAAAGGGCACATAGCCACCTAGGATATCTCCTAATAAACTACCTAGCAAAGCACCTACCAATAATAATACCAATAATACTCCTACGCTTTGTCTACTGTTATAGCCTCGCAAAGGATCACCTCCCTATTTTGCCACCTATTAGGTCATAAACATGGTAATTATTCGTTATAATCCTCCATAATACCTGCAATAAATACAATTAAATATGAATTCGCTGAATTATTCGCCGCAGCTGCTCTAAGCTGTTGCACTCCCAAACCTCTGAACAGTAAGCAGAGTACTGGCTGATTATGGAGTCATCCCGATCCCATAAGTCTCTAGGCTGGGGATTAAGCCACCACACATGGTTGCAGCTATTAGCTATTTTTACAAAAGAGCTCATTTGAGCATCCTTGTAATTATTTCTAGCATCCCCTAGGACAATTAAGTTAGTCTTAGGTGTAAGTATGGTTAAATATTTTTGCTCAAAAATACGAAACACTTTTCCAAAGTCGGAAAACCCACTGGTAGAGCAAGTAGCTTTAGTCCTCAGGTGTTCCACTGCCCTTTCTAAACCATACTTCTTAAAGTAGGGAGATACATCCTCCAGGTCATCTACAAATATAAAGGATTTAATCCTGCCATGGGACTTCTCCATCGAATAAACTAACAATAGCATAAAAGCGCTGTAGTTCACAACTGAGCTAGAAACATCACATAGCAATACCAAATTAGGTCGCCTTATTCTATGTCTTCTATAGTAAAGCTGTATGGGCACTCCTCCACCCCTAATACAATTGCCAATGGTTGTCTTTAAATCTATGAATCCACGGTTGCTT
>CAYVRD010000022.1:0-16485 GCA_964454195.1 uncultured Clostridia bacterium | reverse complement strand
TGTTCAACCCTGTATTGCTCCATATGCCAATCCAACTGTAGCTTAGCTCCAGCCAAAAGCTCCTGCCCTGATATCTCCAACCTACTTGTTTCCCCAACAGCCAGCTGGATCATTTTAACTATGGGACTATAATAGCCTAAGTGCACTAGATGGGATAGCTTGCTGAGGTCACCACCTTTACCACTGCTAGCTAATCCTCTGCCATCAGCAGTGGATCCCTCTTCCTCGAATAATACATTTTCCCAACTACTTATATTTGTTAATGTAATCTGCCCATCGCTAAAAAAAGCGTCAAATAGCAGTTCAAAGAAAGGGATGTCTCGACAATCTTTAATCAAGAAGGCTTGTAAAACTGTTTTTAAGTCCTGTCCGGTTGGCTTAAGGAGTTGAAAGCTGTCAGTTATAGCTATCAGCTCATCTGTTCCCACAGTAAAACCCATTTGACGCAACAGGTTGACAAATCTGATGATTTGCTCCAATATACATCACTCCATTAGCGAATAAAGTAATTCAGCTTATCCATAGTTTTTTTTACGTCTTCCTGGTTTTTTAGAATAAAGCCTATGGTATCAATAAATGTCTCTCTAGTAATTTTTTCTACACCTAAAAGCTGTAGTGCATCAGCCCAATGAATGGCCTCTGCAATACTAGGGGGCTTGCGCAGATTATGATGGCGCAGACTGTACAATACCGCTGTTATATTTTTGGCCAGCTCTTCTCCCAGCCCAGGGCATTTTAAGCCCAGTATTTCCAGCTCTCTTTCTGGAGAGGGATACTCCAAATATACGTGGACACATCGCCTTTTCAGGGGCTCAGATAGCTCTCTAGTGCCATTGCTGGTTAGGAAAATAGCGGGAAGACTGCTGGCCTTGATAGTGCCTATTTGGGGAATTGATATAGCAAATTCAGCTAAAAGCTCCAGCAATAAGGCCTCAAACTCCTCATCACTCTTATCCAACTCGTCAATAAGCAAAGTGGCGCTACTTTGATTAGTAATTGCTTGGAGTAGCGGTCTGCTTAATATAAATTCTTCACTGTATAGCATACTCTTCAGCCCTTGCCAATCTGTCTCTTGACTTTTAAGGGATTGAATACACAGCAGCTGTTTTTGATAATCCCATTCGTATAAAGCTTTTGACTCATCTAATCCTTCATAGCATTGAAGCCTATAAAAATCCCTTGAGTACGCCTGGGCAAATATTTTAGCCAACTCAGTTTTTCCTACACCAGGTGGCCCTTCAATGAGTATGGGGCGACCTAGGTTAATTGCTAAAAACATAATGGTAGCAACTTTTGAGTCTAATAAATAGTTAAAGGACAAGAATCTTTCCTGCAGATCCTCTACACTTTTAATAAATTTCTTGCTATTGCAATGCTCAGCCATAGGCTCACTTCCTTTTTTATATGTGTGCTATAAGAGCATAAGTTAAAGAAAAAACCGCCAATTGGCGGCTTTTTATGTTAATCTCTTTTCATAGCAATATTAAAGGTAATAACCTCCAAGTTAACAGCTAAGTCCACGTTTCTAACTTCGATATTTGGTGGGACATTAATAGATTTTGGCGCAAAATTCAAAATAGCGTTGACTCCTGAATCAATAAGGATATCTGCTACCTCTTGAGAGTAAGCAGCTGGTACAGCTATCACACCTATTTCTACCTTGTGCTCTTTTACCACATTGGGAATTTCTTTAGGAGGCAATACTGTATGCCCACCCACCTTCATGCCAACCTTAGAAAGATCGTTGTCAAAAATGCCTCTCACAGTGAATCCCCGCTCTATAAATCCCCTATACATGGCAAGGGCCGATCCCAAATTGCCTGCGCCCACTATCACAACTGGCCACTCATTGTTTAAGCCTAAAATTTTGACGATTTGGTCATGTAGATCCCGGACGTTATAGCCTACCCCTCTAGTGCCAAATTCACCAAAGTAGGCCAAATCCTTTCGCACTTGGGCTGGGCTCATTCCTACTCCCTCAGCAATTTCCCCCGAAGAAACAGTTACAACTCCCTTTTGATCTAGCTGGTGTAAATACCTGGAATAAACCGACAGCCGAACAATTGAAGCTTCAGGTATTTTGAATGTCTTCACTTTCTCAACCCCCTTTTACTTGTCCACCATAGTACTCTTGTATCAATAATAACATAATTTTATAAATGTAACAATTATTGTGAAATTTAATACTTTTGCATCTTTGCTAGAATTTTGCATACTATAATAAGCTATTTCTTATATCAGCTATCATATATAATGAGCCAGTTGCGCAGATAAGATCATCTGAAGATGCCAACAAACGCGCTCTTGCTAAGGCTTCTTTAGGATCCTCCACAACCTGCACTCTCTTGCAGTAGCTCCGGGCCATCTCAGCTAGCTGCTGCCACTGTCCTACCCGCGGACTGCTGGGCTTAGTAATAATAATTTCAAAGGCTAAGGGAGCAAGCATAGCCACTGATTTCTCTCGTTCTTTATCTGCCAGCATTCCCAGCACTAAAAATAGTCTGCTGTATGAAAAATTGTTTTGTAAGGCTCTAGTTAAGACAGCCACGCCTGCAGAGTTATGGGCTCCATCTATAAGGATTTTTGGTTTATCGCCAAAAATCTCCATACGTCCAGGCCAATAGACCTGAGCCAATCCACTTCTAATAGCCTCCTCACTTACTTCCTCCTGCCAATGCTTTTTTAGCAAGTAAATAACTGCTAAAGCAGTGGCGCAGTTGATAAGCTGATATTCTCCTAACAGTGGGATTTCCAAAGCTTCTAGGTGCTGTCCCTGGGGAAGGGTGGCATTAAACCTCTGTCCTTTTAAGCTTGTTTCTAGTAGCTGGATTTGAACTAACTGTTGAGTCTGATAGAAGGGTGCCTTTAGCTCAGCGGCTCGCTCCTTGATTATATTGACTACTTCAGGCTGATTGTCGGCGGTAACTACTGGCCGACCTTCCTTGATAATACCACTTTTTACAGTGGCTATCTTTTCCACGGTATTGCCTAAATATTCCATGTGCTCCATAGTCACATTAGTAATAACTGATATTAGGGGTTCTACCACATTGGTAGAGTCAATAGCTCCGCCTAAGCCCACCTCCAGCACTACTATATCCACATTCTGGCGACTAAAATACAGCAAGGCCATAGCTGTATTCACCTCAAACTCGGTAGGGTGTTCAAATCCCCTGTCAACCATTTCGGTTAGTAGAGGTATCATATTAGATAGTAAGCTGGCAAAATCAGCTGGTGGTATTTCCCTGCCATTAATTTTGATCCGCTCAGTATAGCTATGCAAGTGGGGTGAAGTAAATAGTCCTACTCGCTTTCCTGTTTGATGTAAAATACTGGCTACCATAGCACTAGTACTTCCCTTTCCATTAGTTCCACCTATATGAATTACCGGAAAGTCCCTTTCAGGATTTCCCAGCATTTTTAATAGCTCTGTTATTCTTTCTAAGCCTAAGTTGAAACCAAATTTAGTTAGCTGCTGCATTTTCTCCAGTGCTTCTTGATAGTTCAACCCTCTTCACTCCATTCTACTGAGTCTTAAACATGCCCAATCGCTCTACTAAGGCTGCCTTTTTTTCAATGTATTCAGCCTGTTTAGCTCTTTCTTTTTCTACCACATCTACAGGAGCCTTGGCTAAAAACCCTTCATTGCCTAACTTCTTTTCAACTCTAGCTACTTCTTCAGTTAGATTTTTAATCTCCTTTTCTAAGCGGCTAATTTCCAATTCAATATCAATCAGCCCACTTAAGGGCATGTAGATTAGGATTCCCTTTACCATGCTAGATGCTGCCTGAGCAGGCTCTTCCGATAAATCCCTTTCAACTGTAATCTGGTCACATCCGGCCATCTTCTCTAGGTAACCGCTATATTTTTTCAAAATCAATTCTTTTTCTTCACTGCTATTGACTAGAATTAATTGAGATTTCTTCCCAGGAGGTACATTCATCTCTGCCCGAATATTGCGCACTACCTTGATAATTTCCATAATCAACTCCATCTGCTCTTCCGCTTCTTTATCAAGAAGATCATCTTGAGCTTGGGGCCAGCTACTAATCATAATGCTATCCCCTTGATGAGGAAGATGCTGCCAAATTTCCTCAGTGATAAAGGGCATAAAGGGATGAAGTAGGGTCATAGTTCCTGAGAGCACTTCACTTAAAACAGTCTGAGCAGTGTGCTTGCTGACAGCTGATTCTCTGCCGTATAGACGAGGCTTGGCCAGCTCAATATACCAATCACAGAATTGGTTCCAGATAAAGTCGTATAAGGTTCGCCCGGCTTCACCTAGCTCATACTTGTCCTGAAGCCTAGTGACCTCTAAAATAGTCTCTTGATACTTACTTAAAATCCATTTATCTGCCAGCTCGTATTCTACTTCCTGACTGTCGGGCTGATAGTCTGCCAGGTTCATAAGAACAAATCGGGAGGCATTCCATATCTTGTTGGCAAAATTTCTAGTAGACTCTAATCGTTCAAAATGAAACCGTATGTCATTGCCTGGCGTGTTTCCTGTAATAAGCATAAACCTTAAAGTGTCAGCTCCATATTGCTGGATAATTTCGAGAGGATCTACCCCATTCCCCAGAGATTTGCTCATTTTTCTCCCTTGGGAGTCTAAAATTAAGCCATGAATAAATACCTCTTTAAAGGGCTCTTCCTTCATAAATTCCAATGAAGTAAATATCATTCGAGCTACCCAGAAAAATATAATATCTCTGCCAGTAACTAATACTGAAGTGGGATAATAGTATTGTAAATCCTTAGTTTGCTCTGGCCAGCCTAAGGTAGAAAAGGGCCACAAGCCGGAGCTGAACCAAGTGTCTAAAACGTCCGGGTCCTGGGTCAATTCCCCGCCCCCACAAGCACTACAGTTGGCTGGAGCTACCTTCTGGCAAATTATCTGGCCACAAGAGCAGTACCATACAGGAATTCGATGTCCCCACCACAGTTGCCTAGATATGCACCAATCCTTAATCTCTTCTAGCCATCGCAGGTATATTTTCGTGAATCGCTCGGGAACAAATTTTATTCTCCCATCCACCACTGCCTGAATAGCTGGCTCAGCCAATGGCTGCATTTTGACAAACCATTGCTTAGAAACTAGTGGCTCTACCACAGTATCACAGCGGTAGCAGTGGCCCACAGCGTGCTCGTGACTATCTACCTTTACTAAATATCCTTGTCCCTGCAAATCTTCTACTATTTGTTGACGACAGGCATACCGATCTAATCCCTGATAGATGCCTGCCTCTTCAGTCATGATGGCATCCTTTCCTATTACCACCACATGGGGCAAATTATGTCGTTCCCCGATTTCAAAGTCATTTACATCGTGGGCTGGTGTGATTTTCACCGCTCCTGTGCCAAATTGGGGATCCACATATTCATCAGCTACTATTGGTATTTCCCGATTCATCAATGGCAGTATAACCTTCTTCCCTATCAGATGCTGGAATCGCGGATCAGTAGGATTTACCGCCACCGCAGTATCTCCAAGCATAGTCTCAGGTCGAGTGGTGGCAACAACCACATAATCCTCTCCATCCTTAACCGGATACTTAATATGCCATAGATTGCCTTCTTTATTGGCGTGCTCTACCTCGATATCGGAAATGGTAGTCTGACATTTGGCACACCAGTTGATGATTCGATTGCCCCGATAGATGAGTCCTTTTTCATAGAGCTTTACAAAGACCTCTAGTACTGCTTGCGAGCATCCTTCGTCCATAGTAAAGCGCTCTCGCTGCCAATCGCAAGAAGAGCCTAAGGTGCGCAGCTGCTGGGTTATTCTACTGCCGTACTGATGCTTCCAGTCCCATACTCGCTCTAAAAAGGCTTCTCTCCCCAGCTCATCCTTGCTTATTCCCTCCTTGCTCAACTGCTCTTCCACTCTTGCCTGGGTAGCAATTCCAGCATGGTCTGTTCCTGGCAACCACAGGGCTTCATAGCCTTGTAGCCGTTTATAGCGAATTAATATGTCCTGCATAGTATTATCTAGGGCATGTCCTAAATGCAAGGAGCCTGTAACATTAGGTGGGGGCATGACAATAGTATATGGTTTCTTTGTTTCATTGGGCTGGCTGCTGAAGTAGCCTTTTTCTTCCCATACCTTGTACCACTTATTCTCCACCTGACTTGGATCATAGATTGTGGCAATATTGTTGTTGTTTTGTAATGACATTTTATGTTACCTCCCTTAATAGAAAATAAAAAAGCCCCTCATCCCTAAAAGGGCGAAGGAGCTCGCGGTACCACCTTTTTTTCCCTGTGATAGATAGAATTCACAGACTTAAGCTGGGATAACGGCCAGTAACCGATCTGACCTACTTCACTTCAGTCAGATATGCTCAAGGACGACTTCACCAAGTATGACGCAAGAAACCTTCCAGCCCAAGGGTTTCTCTCTCTAGTCGCAAGAACTTGAGTTACTACTTCCCTTCATTGCAGTATTAGCATAATTAGTTAAAATATTAATCTACTTACCTGTAATTTTAATTTAAGAAATAGGTTTTGTCAAATTATGCTTTTTAATTTTTCTCCCCCTATCTCCTTTTCTTCGGATAAACACCGTCTTGGTCATTAGATAGCCCATATAGCTTCCTATAATTGAAAAAGCTAGCAGCATTAAGTAGTTAACTACCTGTTGCCCTCCAATTTGTATTGGAAATACTGTCTGGACTAGTGCTCCCTTTATCAATAGATAGCCTGCTGCCACTGCTAGACCATTGGACATCCACATTTTTCCCTGAGAAAGGACCACCGTTCTGCAGCTGCTAATTATTAAACTACCAGCTGCTATTATAAGTCCAATGGTGGGAAGATAATAGCTACCCGCCTCTCCTTGGGCTATTATCCATACTAGAGGCAGCCATCCTAACAAAGTAATAACAAAGGCAAGTCTTATACCCCTAAACACTAGCTTAAATTGCATCCTTCTACCTCCTTCTTCTCTTTGCATCTATCATACGAGGAATATGGGCCAAGTATTCCTATTGACTTTTCCAGATCTTATCTGCAAAATATATTTTGTAGGAGGTAGAAAGATGACAACAGAAGAAAACAAACAATTTCCCAGATTGGGAGCCGATTTGTCACTGCTGATGGTAACATTGATATGGGGCTTAACTTTTGTCACAGTGAAAAATGCTATTGAGCATTTGGCTCCCTATAGCTTTAATTTTTTCCGCTTTTCTTTGGCGACAGCCTTTATGCTAGTAATTAGCTGGCATCGTCGTCACCTGCTATCCAAGGAGTTATTAGTTAAAGGTGCTATATTAGGCATCTTCTTGTTTGCGGGATACTCATTCCAGACTATCGGCTTAATGTATACCTCCGCTTCTAATGCCGGCTTTATCACCGGATTGGCAGTAGTGTTGGTGCCCCTGATTACGGCGCTGATTAGCAAGCAATTGCCTAGTCTCTTTGTAGCTCTTGGTGTAACTTCCGCTACTATTGGTTTGGGACTGCTATCCATCGGAGATCAGTTTACTTTTAATCCCGGCGATTTGTTAGTTTTATGCTGCGCTTTATCCTTTGCACTGCATATCATATTTGTGGGAAGGTACACTTCTAGCTATGAAACCTGTTGGCTTGTTACAGTGCAAATAGCTACAGTTGCCTTTTTAAGTGGTGCTTTTGCTTTTGTCACCGAACCAAAGCCAGCACCCTTCACGGGAGATATATGGATGGCTCTGTTTATCACCGCCATCCCCGCCACTTGTTTGGCCTTTTTAATCCAAAACTACATGCAAAGATTTACTACTCCTACTCGCACAGCCATAATCTTTAGCATGGAACCGGTGTTTGCTGCCTTTTTTGCTGTGCTACTGCTACAAGAAATTCTCACTAGTCGAGCCTGGTGGGGTGGGACATTAGTGGTTGCAGGTATGCTTTTATCAGAGCTAAAGCTATCCTTTGGAAACCCAAAGCAAGAACCGGGAGAAATAGCAGGAAAATAACTATCAGTTAAACCCAAAAGAGCTATTAATCTGATTGTTCAAATCACATTAATAGCTCTTTGTTTTTATATCTACTGTCCTTATCCTGTAAGGTTTTCTCCTAAATCTAGGGATTCGCTAACCCATTTGTGCACTTCGTCTACTCCGTTGCCGGTTTCCGAAGAAAAAAGTATCAAGGGCACAGTAGGTTCTAGCTCCAGACTCTTCCTAATGACAGCCAAGTGTTTTTGCCATTTACCCTTTGGGATTTTATCTGCTTTAGTAGCTACCACCACCCGATGAAAGTTATGGTGAGCAAGCCAGTTTTGCATAAGAATATCGTCCTCTGAGGGTGGATGACGCAGGTCAATCAGTTGCACTACTCCTGCTAGCTGCTGTCTTTCAATGAGATACCTTTCTATCATTTTGCCCCACTCCTGCCGTTGGGTCATTGATACCTTAGCATACCCATAGCCAGGTAAATCCACAAAAAAGAATTGAGAATTTATTTTATAAAAATTCAGTACTCTAGTTTTCCCCGGCTGGGAGCTGGTTCTAGCCAGGTTTTTGCGATTGATCAAACGGTTGATTAGAGAAGATTTTCCTACGTTTGATCGACCTACTAAAGCAATTTCCGGCAATAGACTTTCAGGATACTGATCAGGCTTTACTGCACTGACCTCGTAAGTGGCCTCTTTAATTTTCATTTGAATCCACCGTATCTGCTAAGTCTAAGTTAGCTGCATCTACCAAAGCAATAGGTAGCACTTGATCCATATGTTCAGCGAAGATAAATTCCAGCTTCCTCTTCACACTAATAGGTACATCTTCCAAATCCTTTTTATTGTCAATGGGTAAAATAACTGTTTTGATTCCTGCTCGATGAGCCGCTAAGACTTTTTCTTTAATTCCACCTACAGGCAGCACTCTTCCCCTCAGGGTGATTTCCCCAGTCATGGCCACATCACGTCGCACCGCCTTGCTGGTCAGTGCTGAAATAAGAGCGGTAGCCATAGTGATACCTGCCGACGGACCATCCTTTGGAATAGCACCCTCTGGCACGTGAACATGCAAGTCATTGTTCTGATAAAAGTCACAATTGACTCCCAAGTGTTCGCAGCGATTGCGAATATAGCTTAAAGCTGCTTGGGCAGACTCTTTCATCACATCTCCCAGTTTGCCGGTAAGATTCAGCCCCCCCTTGCCTCTCAACACATTTACCTCGATATTTAATACGTCTCCACCAGCCATAGTCCATGCTAGTCCTGTTGCAACCCCTACTTGGTCACTCACTTCGGCAACTCCATACCTAAAGCGGGGAATACCCAGCATAGTAGGTAGACTTTGCATAGATACCTTTACTTGACTTTCCTTCCCTTTTACTAGGTCTACTGCTGCCTTCCTACACACAGCGCCAATTTGTCTCTCTAGACTGCGCACGCCTGCTTCTCTAGTATACTCTCTGATGATTCGCCGCAAGGCATTTTCTGATACCTGAATTTGCTGATCAGTCATGCCATGCTCTTTCATCTGTTTTGGCAGCAAATATTTTTCAGCGATTTGCATTTTTTCCACTTCTGTATAACCCGAGATATAGATAACTTCCATCCGATCTAGCAAAGGTCTAGGAATAGTGTGCTCAGCATTAGCTGTGGTGACAAACATCACCTTTGATAAATCTACTGCCACCTCAAGATAATGATCAGCAAAGCTATTGTTTTGCTCTGGATCTAGAACCTCTAGCAAGGCTGCTGATGGGTCACCTCTAAAGTCGGTGCTCATCTTATCTATTTCATCTAATAAAAACACAGGGTTCATGCTACCAGCAGATTTCATAGCTTGAATAATTCTTCCTGGCATAGCTCCCACATATGTACGACGATGACCTCTAATCTCAGCCTCATCTCGCACTCCACCTAAGGACATGCGCACAAACTTCCGCTCCATAGCACGAGCAATTGATCTGGCTAAGGAGGTTTTACCTACCCCCGGAGGACCTACTAAACATAAAATAGGACCCTTCATCTTCTTTGTCAGCTTTCTCACTGCCAGATATTCAATAATGCGCTCTTTAACTCGCTCTAATCCATAGTGGTCTTCATTTAATATATCTTCAGCAATTTGAATATCTAGCCGGTCCTTAGTTTGTTTTTGCCAAGGGATTGATAAAAGCCAATCTAGATAATTTCGCACAACTGTGGCCTCTGCCACCATAGGAGGCATTTTCTCTAAGCGCTCCAGCTCTTTAACTGCCTTTTCCTTAACATCTTTAGGCATTTTTGCTTTTTCAATAGCTTCTCGCAGCTCTTCCACCTCTGCCGCTCGATCATCCTTGTCTCCCAATTCCTTTTGAATTGCCTTCAGCTGTTCTCGCAGATAGTATTCCTTTTGGGTTTTTTCCATCTGCTTACGCACTCGAATATTTATCTTGCGTTCCAGCTCTAAAATTTCCATTTCCTTAGAAAGAATGCCAATTAAGGTTTCCATTCTTGCTATAACGTCCACTGCCTCTAATATTTCTTGCTTATCAGATAGCTTTAGGCTCAGGTGGGATGAGATGATATCTGCTAGCCTGCTGGGCTCTTCTATTGTTACCACGGAAATGACAGTCTCGGGTGGTATCTTTTTGCTCATTTTTACGTACTGCTCAAATTGCTGAATGAGGTTGCGCATTAAGGCTTCAATTTCCACATTTGCCTCAACCGACTGGTCGTGCTTTTCTACCAACACTTTAAAAAATGGCTCTGTAGCTGTCATCATTTTAATCCTAGCTCTTGTTACACCTTCAACCAGCACTCTAATCGTACCGCCAGGCAACTTTAACAGCTGCTTAATTTCTGCAATAGTTCCCACCTGGAATAAATCATCTAGATTTGGTTCATCAGTCTGGGCGTCCTTTTGCATTACTAAAAAAATACGTCTTTCTTTAATCATGGCATCTTCAATAGCAGCGATAGACTTCTCTCTTCCCACATCTAGATGAATAACCATATAAGGAAAAACTAAAACTCCCCGCAGCGGGAGCAGTGGTAATTCTTCTTCTCCTTCACCTGCTTTTAAAACAATTAATTCTTCTTGATTTCTTTCTAGTACCAGGATAACCACCTCCAACGGAGTTAACTATAATTAAGTCAGTATATTTTTTACTAACACATTGATTTATATTCTATTCAATTAGGCTATTTCCTGCTAATATGTGAATACAAGTCTAGAGTAGAAAGCAAAAAGAAAAAATTATAAGGGAGCTGCTGTCAAAACCTCAACTGGAGTCTTTATTACTTCGCAATTAACCTCTTTTTTTCCATTAAGAAGAAGACTATTTTCAAATACCTCCTCCAGATGCTCCACCTTTATTACCTGTATATCCTTGAGGTCTTTAAACATTTCCTGCCAGTTTTCAGCAGGAATAATAACCTTTTTAGCACCAGCTTGGCGAGCTGCTTCCACTTTGGCCACAACTCCTCCAATTGGCCGAACATGTCCACGGATAGAAACTTCCCCTGTCATTGCTACTTGATTATCAATGGGAATATTTTTTATTGCCGAATACACTGCAGTAGCTACCGTAACCCCAGCTGAGGGACCATCTATAGGTACACCCCCAGGGAAATTAACATGGATATCATAATCCCTGGGTTCAACTTTCATGTTTCGCCGCAGTACTGTCAATACATTTTCTACCGAACCTTTGACCATACTCTTTCTTCTAGATTTTTTTCCATCATAACCGCCAAATTCCTCTTCCTCCACAATACCTGTCAAAACCAAGTTTCCTCTTCCCTTTCTGGTAGGGAGGACACTTACCTCTAGCTCTATTAAGGCGCCCATGTTAGGTCCGTAGACTGCTAGGCCATTAACCAAGCCTACCTGAGGATTAGGTGGTATCTTTTTTTCAGGTCGCGGTGAGTATTGTCCACTGTTGACGACCCACTCCACGTCTTCCGGGCTAATTTCCACCCGATTGTCAGCCATAGCTATTCCCGCTGCTATCTGAATAATATTTACCGCTTCCCGACCATTGGTAGCATACCGCTCTACTATGCCTTTGGCCTCATTGCCCAAGCCGTATTTTATTTTCTGAGCAGCATTGCTGGCAATTATCCCGATTTCATTAGGTAAAAGGCTGCGAAAGAATACTTCTAGGCAGCGGGATCTAATGGCAGGAGGAATTTCATGAGGCATTCTAGTAGTAGCTGCCACCATTCTAAAATCTGCCGGCAATCCATTTTGAAATATATCGTGAATATGACTTGGTATATTGTTATCTTCGGCGCTGTAATAAGAGCTTTCCAGGATGACCTTGCGGTCCTCCAGTACTTTTAGTAGCTTGTTGATTTGAATAGGATGTAGCTCTCCAATCTCATCTATAAATAACATGCCTCCGTGGGCTTTAGTAACTGCTCCTGCTTTAGGCTGAGGAATACCCGCCATACCCATTGCCCCAGCACCTTGATAAATGGGGTCGTGGACTGATCCTATCAAGGGGTCTGCTATTCCCCGCTCGTCAAAGCGAGCTGTAGCCCCATCGATTTCCACAAATTTGGCATCTTGAGCAAAAGGAGAGTTGGGGCTTCTTTTAGCTTCTTCCAGCACTAGTCGAGCTGCTGCTGTTTTACCTACCCCCGGGGGACCGTAAACTATCATGTGTTGGGGGTTAGGACCACATAGAGCTGCTCGCAAAGCCTTTAGACCTTCAGTCTGGCCCACAATATCCTCAAATTTGCTTGGTCTAGTACGCTCCGCTAGGGGCACAGTTAAAGATATTTTGCGCATTTCTGCCAACTTCTCCAACTCTTTTTTTGACTCCCTTTGGACTGCCACCTTGTTACCCTGCTGGCTCCTTAAAAGATTCCAGAAATACAGTCCGATTACTATAACAAAAAATATCTGGACAAATCCCAGTATTCCACCTAACCCATTATAAAACATATCAACACTCTCCTTTTTTACTAAAAAACTAGGCTAAAAATCTTACACAAAGTAGTTTTGCCCTTATGTAATTATTATATCCTGCTTATCCTAGTAATAATCTACAACATAAAAAAACTGCCGAGAGGATTTCTCGACAGTTTTATGTTAAGCAGATTCTTCTTTTTTCTTTTTACCGTTCGTTACCAGCATGGGATCTTCCTTTTTGCTGATAACATCTTCTGTGATGATGCATTTTTGGACATCGCACCTGGAAGGAGTCTCATACATCACATTTAGCATGATATCCTCTAAGATAGCTCTTAAGCCTCTTGCTCCCGTATTGCGTTTTATAGCCTCTTTAGCCACTGCTTTTAAGGCTTCCTCTTTAAACTCTAAAGTCACATTGTCTAACTCAAATAGCTTTTGGTACTGCTTAACTAGGGCATTACGTGGCTCAGTTAGTATTTTGACTAAGGATTCTTCATCCAGAGCATCTAAGGTTACAATTACAGGCAATCTGCCTACAAACTCGGGAATCAAGCCGAATTTTAGTAAATCTCCCGGCAGAATTTGCTCTAGCACCTCACCAATTTTGATATCCTTTTTGCCTTTGACCTCAGCACCGAATCCTAGAGTTTTCTTGCCAACTCTATTTTGAATAATCTTATCTATCCCGTCAAAAGCTCCACCACAAATGAATAGGATATTCGTAGTATCTAACTGAATGAACTCTTGGTGCGGATGCTTGCGCCCTCCTTGAGGTGGCACACTAGCAACAGTACCCTCTAGTATTTTCAAGAGAGCTTGCTGAACACCTTCTCCAGACACATCTCTGGTGATTGATGGGTTTTCTGATTTCCTGGCAATTTTATCGATTTCGTCTATATAGACGATTCCCTTCTCCGCTTTTTCCACATCGTAATCAGCTGCTTGAATAAGCTTGAGGAGAATGTTCTCCACATCCTCACCTACATATCCAGCTTCGGTTAAAGAGGTGGCATCAGCAATGGCAAAGGGTACATTTAAGATTTTAGCCAAGGTTTGGGCTAATAGGGTCTTTCCACTGCCAGTAGGTCCTAACATGACGATATTGCTTTTTTGCAGCTCCACGTCGTCAATCTTCATGCCTAGGTTAATTCGTTTATAATGATTATAAACAGCTACCGACAAAGCTTTTTTTGCCAAATCTTGCCCAATTACATATTGATCCAGAATCGCTCTAATTTCTTGTGGCTTGGGAATATCACCCATATCTAAGTCTAAGTCATCACTTAATTCTTCTTCAATGATTTCATTGCAGAGCTCAATACATTCATCACAAATGTATACTCCTGGTCCAGCAACTAGCTTTTTAACTTGGTCCTGCAGCTTTCCACAGAAGGAACATTTTAATTGACCTTTATCTTCACTAAATTTATACATGTAATTCACCTCAGATCGTTGGAGTTAGGCTCCTTTTCGAGAGATCACCTCATCGATTAGTCCGTATGTCTTAGCTTCTTCCGCTGTCATAAAATGATCTCTATCTGTATCCTTTTCAATCTTTTCAAGGGGCTGACCAGTTCTTTCTGACAATATTTTATTTAATTGATCCCGCATTTTCAAAATGCGTTTAGCGTGAATCTCAATATCTACTGCCTGCCCTTGGGTTCCTCCCATAGGCTGATGAATCATTATTTCACTATTTGGTAGTGCTCGGCGTTTGCCGGGAGCTCCTGCAGCTAGTAAAAATGCCCCCATGCTGGCTGCCATGCCTACACAGATAGTTGAAACATCTGATTTGATGTATTGAATTGTGTCATAGATTGCCATTCCGGCAGTGATTGAACCACCAGGGCTATTGATATAGATAAATATATCCTTATCTGGGTCTTCAGCTTCTAGAAATAGTAGCTGGGCAATCACTAGGTTTGCCACATGATCGTCAATAGCACTGCCAATAAAAATGATGCGATCCTTAAGCAGCCTAGAGTAAATATCATAAGCCCGCTCGCCCCTATTAGTTTGCTCTACTACCATAGGAATTAATGTGGACAAATTAACACTCCCTCTCTTTAAAGAATTTCTTCTAGACAGTGATTAAGCAGTTTTACCTTGTACTTTCGCACTTTCTACCAAGAAGTCCATGGTTTTATCCATAGCAATGCTGTACTTAAGGTTGCCAAGACTCCCCTGGGCAGTGAGGATCTGTCTAATCTGATCAGCTCCTTGTTTATACTGCTCAGCCATTTTTTCAATCTCTTTAGTCAGGTCTTCCTCAGTACATAGGATTTTTTCTTCTTGAGCAATTTTCTCTAAGACCAAATCAACCTTTACTCCCCTTCGAGCATCATCTCGGTGCTGCTCCTTTAGCTGGTCTTCTGTGGTCCCAGAAAATTGACAATATTGCTCTAAGGTCAGTCCTTGGTATTGAAGTCTTTGTTTCATATTGCCTAATATCACTTCTATTTTTTGATCTACCATTACCTCAGGAATGTCCACTTCTGCATTGTCCACTACTATGTCTAATACTTTGTTTTTCAGCTCACGCTTTGCAGATTCTTCTGCTGATGTTTTTAGCTTATTAAGGGCGTCTGCTTTTAATTCCTCAATTGTTTCAAATTCACTTACATCTTTAGCAAACTCATCATCTAGTGGCAATAATTCCTTGCGCTTGATAGAATGGAGCTTTACCTTAAATACCGCCTCTTTGCCCTTTAATTCTTCCGAGTGGTATTCATCTGGGAAGCGTACGTTTATCTCCCGCTCTTCCCCTACCTGGGCGCCTACTAGCTGATCCTCAAACCCGGGAATGAAGGTATTGGAGCCTATTTCCAAGGAGTGATTTTCTCCCTTGCCACCGGCAAAAGCTTCTCCGTCTACAAATCCTTCAAAATCAATAACACCTATGTCGCCCACAGCTAATGTACCTTCTTCCAGCACATTGACCTTGGCATGTCGCTGCCGCAAGCCTTCTAGATAGTTGTCTAGTTCCTGGTCACTGACTTCAGAGCTTGGTTCCTCAACCTGAATATCTTTGTACTCTCCCAATGTCACATCAGGCTTTACTGAAACCTTAGCCTTAATCAGAACCGGCTTTCCTTCTTCAACCTCTAGTACTTCTACTTCCGGTTTATCGATAGGCTCAATGCCGCTTTCTCTAACTGCATTGAAATAGGCACCAGGCAGTAATTGCTCTAACGCTTCGTCATACAAGGATTCCTTGCCTACATACTTTTCAAGTATTGTCTGGGGTACCTTTCCTTTACGAAAACCGGGAATATTAATCTTTTGGGCTACCTTCTTGTAAGCTTGTTTCATTGCTTTCTCAAAATCTGCTGCTTCAATTGCGAATTCTAGGGACACCTGATTCTTCTCTATTCTTTCCACCTTAATGTCCATTTATGCTCCTCCTCGTCTTAATAAATAATTATATGTAAATAAATAAAAATCGTACCACATGTGACAACTAATAGTATCTTTCCCAGATAGTAGTAAAAATAAAACAATCCTACAGCTATTTGTAGACAATGCTAACTAATTCTACAGTTTCTAATCATATCCTCTTTTTACAAGTAAATTATTAAAATAACCAAAAATACCTCGAACCAAGTGCCAGTCCGAGGTCTAAATACAACAAAAACCCCCAGTGGGAGTTAG
>CAYVRD010000021.1:25670-28033 GCA_964454195.1 uncultured Clostridia bacterium | reverse complement strand
CCTTCCATTGTGAAGTTTTAGTACATAATTCCCAATCTCAGGTGACAGCAGCTGCTGTCTTTTCTTTTTACAACCAGGAGAAGGCTATGGAATCAATAACCAGGGAAATAGTAGCTACTCCTGAAGAGGATCTGGCTAATTTAGAAAAGAGGTTGGTTAAAAAGGTTTTTTATGAGGTACTAGTTGCCTATAGCGGTGGGCCTAGTCCTTGGGGTATACTGACTGGTATCAGACCAACAAAGCTGGTGCATCGCCTGCTAGATCAGGGTCATACAAGGGAAGCTATCTGTCAATATCTAGAACGAGAGTACGGTGTGTCTACTACTAAAAGCCAGCTGCTAACCAAAGTAGCTGAAAGGCAACGTCCCTTTTTGCTAACGCCCATGGAAGCCAGTAAAAAAGTAGGCATTTATGTGGGAATACCCTTTTGCCCATCCCGTTGTCATTACTGCTCCTTTCCCGCTTATCCGCTGACAGGAAAACAGGAGCTAAAGGAGAAGTTTTTAGAAGCTCTACATAGGGAGATAAGAGAGTTGGCAGCTTGGCTACAAAGCAAGCATCTAACTGTTGAGCATATATATTTAGGAGGGGGAACCCCTACCAGCATCAAGGCAAAAGAGCTAGGGCAACTGCTACTTGCTCTAAATGAGGCATTTAGAGGTAAGGATACTAGAGAGGTAACTGTTGAGGGAGGACGACCTGATACCTTAAGCAAAGAGATAGCTCAACTTATGAAGGAGCATCAGGTTACTCGTGTAAGTGTAAATCCCCAAACCCTGCAGGATGAAACTTTACGGTTAATAGGGAGAAATCACACTACAGCTGATTTCTGGCAGGCCTACTATCTGATGAGAGAGGTGGGTATTCCAGTTATAAACATAGACCTGATTATTGGGCTGCCAGGTGAAGGCCTGGCTCAGGTGAAGAGCACTTTAGAGCAGTTGGCTAAAGCTCAGCTAGATAATTTGACTATTCATCCATTAGCCCTAAAAAGAGCCTCTAAGCTGATGGAGAGCCCAGATACTACTAATGAGCAGGCAGAAGAGGGGGAAAAAATGGTTGGCTTGACAGAACAGTTTGCCAAAGCCCAGCACCTACTGCCCTACTATCTATATCGCCAAAAGCGCATGCTTAATCATGGTGAAAACCTTGGCTATTGTAAGCCTGGGATGGAGTCAATTTACAATATTCAAATGATGGAAGAACGCCAAACAATTATTGGACTGGGGTGCGGAGCAGGTTCAAAATGGGTAAACCCTACTGACTGGACTCTTACAGCTAGCTACAATCCAAAGGAGCCTCAGCTATATATTCAAGGAATAGAACAGTTGATACAGAAAAAAATTGCCATGTTAGAGCAATTATTTTAGTTTATTAGCCAGTTACTTTAGTTTATGTTGACACCTTAGACAAATTAGGCTATAATTTCACATGATTAATTATAATTAGATGAATTGCGATGATTAGGAGAGTAGCTGAAACATTACTTTATCAGGGAGAGGGCACCTTAGACTGCAAGTGCTGTCAAAGTAATTTTAGTGAAGGACACCTATGAGCTGATATTGGGCAAAAGCAATATCCGGTAGCACCGTTATAGCTAAGAAAGTGGAACAGCTTGTGTTCAATTAGGGTGGCACCGCGGGATAATCTCTCGTCCCTGATAGTAAATTATCATGGGATTGGGAGTTTTTTTATGCGATTAAATAGGATGGAAAAAGGAGGACTGATTTAAAAATGTTAACTACGGCACCTCGGGGAACTAATGATTTTCTGCCTGGCTATGTGGAAAAATGGCATTACATAGAAGAGCATGCTAGAGAAATTTGCAAGAGATTTGGTTATCAGGAATTACGTACGCCTGTATTTGAGCACACAGAGCTCTTTTTAAGGGGTGTGGGCGACACTACTGATATAGTGGAAAAGGAAATGTACTCCTTTAATGACAGGGGAGAGCGGAACCTGACCCTGCGTCCTGAAGGAACAGCTCCCACGGTGAGGGCTTTCTTAGAGCATAAAATGTATGCTAATATACAACCAACAAAGCTTTTTTACATCGGCCCCATGTTCCGATACGACAGACCTCAAGCGGGAAGGTACCGCCAATTTCATCAATTTGGGATTGAATTGTTTGGTACAAATCATCCCAGCAGCGATGCAGAGGTTATTGGCGTGGCTATGGAGTTTTATCGAACATTGGGCTTAACTGAGCTAGAAGTGAGATTAAATAGTGTTGGATGTCCAAAATGCCGCCAGGATCACAAGGAGCAGCTGCAGAGCTTTTTGCGAGATAAGCTGGATAAGCTATGTGGCAACTGTCAGGGAAGATTTGAGCGAAACCCTATGCGCATTTTAGACTGTAAGAG
>CAYVRD010000021.1:0-25570 GCA_964454195.1 uncultured Clostridia bacterium | reverse complement strand
CACCAGGGCATTGAATTACCTGTAGATCACAGCACCCATGTATTTATGGTCACTATGGGTCAAGCTGCAGATGAGAAAGGATTCTATCTTATGAACCTGCTGAGACAAGCAGGGCTTCGAGTTAACAAGGACTACCTTGGAAAGAATCTCAAGGGCCAGATGAAGCTGGCAGATAAGATGAAAGCGGCTTACTGCTTCATCCTAGGAGACAATGAGCTGGAAAGAGGTATTGGAGTACTAAAAAATATGTCCACTGGGGAGCAGGAAGAAATAAGCTTAGCCCAGGCGGTAGATCTAATAAAAGAAAGAATATGAGGAGGAGCAAAGAAATGGCTGCAACAGAAGAAAAATTAAAACGCACTCATTATTGCGGAAAGCTCAGTTTAGACCACGACGGAGCTGAAGTGGTGGTCATGGGATGGGTCCAGAGACGCAGAGATCATGGAGGTCTTATCTTTGTAGATTTACGAGATCGCACTGGAATTGTACAGATAGTTTTTAGTCCTGATAAGGGTACAAGTATATTTCAATTAGCAGAAAAGCTGCGCAACGAATATGTAGTAGCAGTTAAAGCAAAGGTGTCCCCCAGACCCGAGGGAACAGTAAATGAGAATCTAGCTACAGGAGCTATTGAGCTATACGCTGACCACTTAGAAATACTAAACGAAGCCAAGACACCTCCCTTCTATATTGCAGAAAATGTAGATGTGGATGAAGCAGTTCGGCTTAGATATCGCTATCTAGATTTGCGGCGACCAGACATGCAAAGGACATTTATCTTGCGCCACAAAACAGCTAAAGCAATTAGAGACTATTTAGATGGGCAAGGTTTTCTAGAAATAGAAACACCTATGCTAACAGGAAGCACTCCTGAAGGAGCAAGAGATTATTTAGTTCCCAGTAGATTGCACCCAGGTGAATTTTTTGCCTTACCCCAATCTCCCCAGCTATTTAAGCAGATTTTAATGGTTGCTGGCATGGATAAATACTTTCAAATTGTAAAGTGTTTCCGGGATGAGGATTTGCGAGCTGATCGTCAGCCAGAGTTTACCCAGCTTGACATGGAGATGTCTTTTGTGGATGTGGAGGACGTGTTAGAGCTAATCGAGGGAATGGTTGCCCACCTGTTTGCCACAACTGTAGGAGTTGAAGTACAAACACCCTTTAAAAAGCTAACTTATGCTGAGGCCATGGATGTTTATGGTTCAGATAAACCGGATTTGCGCTTCGATATGAAGCTGGTCAATGTGGCCCCAGTGGTGGCCCAATCCCAGTTCCAGGTCTTTACCAAGGTGCTAGAGCAGGGTGGCCAGGTTAAGGGAATTAACGCTGTTGGCTGTGGCGAGTTTTCTCGAAAGGATATTGACGACCTAACAAAATTTGTTGGGATATATGGGGCCAAGGGTCTTGCCTGGATGATCGTCACCGAGGAGGGAGTTAAGTCAGCTATTACTAAATTCTTTACCGAGGAGCAGCTAAAAGAGCTGGTTACGCTAATGAATGCTAAGCCAGGAGACTTACTGCTCTTTGTTGCAGACAAGCCTCAGGTAGTAGCAGATTCATTAGGTCAGCTTAGAGTGCACTTAGCTAAGAGTCTTAATCTAATTGATACTAGTGTCTATAGCTTCTGCTGGGTAGTAGATTTCCCATTGCTAGAATATGACGATGAAGACCAACGTTGGGTGGCAATCCATCATCCATTTACTGCGCCAAAAACAGAGGACTTGCCTTTGCTGGAAACAGACCCAGGTAAGGTTAGAGCAAAAGCCTATGATTTAGCATTAAACGGAGTGGAGCTGGGAGGTGGCAGCATCAGAATTCACCAGCGCCATGTTCAGGAACAGATTTTCTCCTTGCTAGGCTTAGGGCTAGAGGAGAGCAAAGAAAAATTTGGTTTCCTTCTGGACGCATTTGAGTACGGTACTCCACCTCATGGGGGGATAGCCTTTGGCTTAGACCGTATGATTATGCTAATGACAGGCCTTGATAACATTAGGGACGTTATTGCTTTTCCAAAAACCCAAAGTGCCACCTGTCTAATGACTCAGGCTCCTACACCAGTAACCCAAAAGCAATTAAAGGAGCTACATTTGCGACTTAAAGAGAAAAAAGCTGCTGAGTAATATCTTTAATTTTTGCACATACTACTAACAAAGTAGCACTCCAATTTTTGTAGTAGTTTTTGACACTTGAAAAGGATGTGTAGTTTATGTTAAGATAATCTCACAGACAAGAAAATACATTTTGCCCTACGGTGTGCGTGATAAGCCGATTAGTTTTGAGCCAACACCATTACATCGGGAGCCTAACTCTGATTGTGGCTGTAGACCTTTGCTCTATGCATAAAGGGAACGTAAAGCAACCAGGAGGGCACCCACCTGCTGAGGCAGGTTCAAAACTGCGGTGTTCACGGCATGTGTGGGGTATTATTATTTTTACGGTACTAAAGAGCTTGAAAAATCAGGCTCTTTTTGTTTTTCCTACATAGCTATAAGCATAACTTTGTGATAATATGGTTATTGTTATTATAGAGTATGTCCCAAGGAGGTCATTCCATGGTTCACAAATTTTCTCGCACTCAACTGCTGATAGGAGAGCCTGGCCTTGAGAAACTAGCTCAAGCCCAGGTTGCTATTTTTGGCATCGGGGGAGTTGGCTCTTACACTGCAGAAGCTTTGGCTAGAGCTGGAGTTGGAAAGCTAGTCTTAGTGGATCACGACACTATCGCACTGACCAATATAAATCGTCAGCTACATGCATTACACTCTACGGTAGATAAAGTAAAGGTAGAGGTGATGAAGGAAAGAATTCTGGATATTAATCCAGATGCGGTAGTAGAAGCTCATCAACAATTTTTAGATAAAGATAATTACATAAATTTAGTAAAAAAAGAATATAGCTATATAGTTGATGCTATTGATACTGTTGCTGCTAAGCTACTATTAATCCAGCGTGCTATAGAGCTAGAAATACCTGTTGTATCTAGTATGGGCGCTGGCAACAAACTAGTTGCTGATCAGTTTCAGATAGCTGATATTAGTGAGACAAAAATATGTCCACTAGCTAAGGTTATGCGCAGAGAACTAAGAAAGAATGGCATTCCAAATGGAGTGAAGGTCGTCTATTCTCCAGCAGAACCTATTAGTCCAGCTAAAGAGCTGGAAAACTATAAAGAGAATGTAAGCAAGAGACAAATACCAGGAAGTATTTCTTTTGTACCAGCGGTAGCTGGATTGTTGTTGGCAGGGGAGGTAATAAACTGTTTATTAGAAAAAAAGTAATATTTTGTGTGCTAAAACAAATACTATAAATAATATTGATAGGTGGTATTCTAAAAACTACTTGAAATTTTACAAAGCTTAACAGGATTTATTAAACTAATGGCGAACAAGATTTATAAAAAGGCATACTTATTATCTTTATAGGCCTAAGCTTAAGCTAAAAGGAAAAGGAGATGTTTTTTAAATGGCTAGTGATAAAGTATTAACATTTACAGATGCAAAATTTCAAACTGAGGTATTAGAAAACGACAAACTAGTTTTAGTTGATTTTTGGGCTGCTTGGTGTGGTCCATGTAAAATGATAGCTCCTGTTATTGATGAGTTAGGGGAGCTATATCAGGGCAAGGTAGTAGTTGGCAAACTAAATGTGGACGATAACCCAGCGTCTGCGGGAAAATATAGTGTGATGAGCATTCCAACTATTCTCTTATTTAAAAATGGGGAGGCTATTGAAAGAGTGGTTGGCTACAAGACTAAGGATGAGCTAGCTAAAATAATTGACGCTAACATTTAATTGGTCTAATGTATTTATACAATAAAAAGATGCAGATTAGTAGTTAAAGGGCTGGATTTTCCAGCCCTTTTTTACATGAATTTTAATTCCTATTAAAAAGGGAGCGCTGTTAAAATGATGGACTTTCGCAGTGATACAGTTACCGTACCTACAGAGGAAATGCGCCAAGCAATGGCCAATGCTCCTGTAGGCGATGATGTCTACGAAGAGGATCCCACAGTTAGAGAGCTAGAAGAAAAGGCTGCTGAGCTACTAGGCAAAGAAAGAGCCTTATTTGTTCCTACTGGAACTATGGCAAATCAAATTGCTGTTTTAGTTCATACTAATCCAGGGGATGAAGTAATAGTAGAACAGGATGCTCATATTTATTACTATGAGCTAGGTGCCTTAGCTCGATTAGGAGGAGTACAAGCTAGAACAATTAAAGGAATACGGGGAAAAATGAGTCTTGATCAAATTAGGGAAGTAATCAGACCTAATGACTTGCACTTTCCTGTTACTAAATTAATATGTATAGAAAACACTCATAACAGAGCAGGTGGCGCAGTGTTGAGTGCAGATGAAACTATTGCTATATGCAATTTAGCAAAAGAGCATTCTTTAGCAGTTCACCTGGATGGGGCTAGAATATTTAATGCAGCAATAGCACTAGATGTTTCTGTTAAAGATTTAGTTGCACCTGTTGACTCGGTAATGTTTTGCTTATCTAAAGGGTTGGCAGCACCAATAGGATCTATCCTACTGGGAACAGAGGATTTTATAAAAAAAGCTAGAAAGTGGCGAAAAATGCTGGGTGGTGGAATGCGACAAGTGGGTGTCATTGCAGCATGTGGTTTAGTAGGTTTAAACACTATGGTAGATCGCATGAAGGATGATCACAGGATGTCAAAAGAACTGGCTACAGGGTTATCCAAGATTCCTGGTATAAGTATAGATGTGGAAGATGTAGAAACTAACATTGTGGTGATAGATGTAAGAAAGACAGGTATGACATCTGCAGAATTTATAAATAAACTAAGAGATAGGGGAATAAAAGCTACTAGCTTTGGACCACATCAGGTGCGGTTTGTATGCCATAAGGATATAGAAGAACACAAAATAAGGCAAGCTATTGAACTGGTTAGCCAAATGTTAGGTGAGATTAATGGATCTTTTTGAATTTGCAACTGAAGAGAAGAGAGCAAAAGCTGCTCCTTTAGCTATGCGGATGCGACCTAGAGTCTTAGAAGATTTTGTAGGTCAGGAGGAGATAATCGGTCCAGGTAAGCTATTGCGTCGTTCTATTGAAGGAGACCAGCTGTCTTCAGCTATTTTCTATGGTCCTCCTGGAACAGGAAAAACTACCTTGGCTAAAATAATTGCCCATACAACCAAGGCTAAATTTCAACAGCTAAATGCAGTTACTGCAGGAGTATCAGATATTAGAAGGATTATCGCTGATGCGAAAGATGATTTAAAGCATTATGACAAACGAACATTGCTTTTTGTTGATGAAATTCATCGCTTCAACAAATCTCAACAGGATGCACTTTTGCCTTGGGTAGAGGACGGAACTATTATCCTTATTGGTGCAACTACTGAAAACCCTTATTTTGAAGTTAATAAAGCATTGTTGTCTCGATCTCGGATATTTGCCTTGAAGCCTTTAGGTAGGCAAGATATACTCAAGATTTTACACCAGGCTGTTATAGATGAAGACAGGGGATTTGGGTCATACAGGGTCAATGTTACTGAAGAAGCTATGGAGCATTTAGCCAATAGCAGTGGCGGCGATGCTAGAATAGCATTAAATGGGCTAGAATTAGCTGTCTTAACTACTGCTCCTCAAGCAGATGGAACAAGAGTAATTGATTTAGCTACAGTAGTAGAATCGATTCAGCGACCGGCTATTAACTATGACAAGACTGGAGATCAGCATTATGATATTATTTCAGCCTTTATTAAAAGCATAAGAGGCTCTGATCCCGATGCTACAATTCATTGGCTTGCTAAAATGCTAGAAGCAGGGGAAGACCCGCTTTTCATTGCCAGAAGGTTGATAGTTCATGCAGCAGAAGATATTGGATTAGCCGATTCCCAAGCATTAGTTGTGGCTACTGCTGCTTTTCAAGCAGTTCATATGATAGGGTTACCTGAAGGTAGACTGCCTCTAGCTCAAGCAGCACTTTACTTAGCTACTGCCCCAAAGAGCAACAGTGTGCTGTTAGCAATAGATCAAGCGATGGCTGATATTCGCACTAAAGAATCTGGTGCTGTTCCGACTCACTTGCGAGATAGTCACTATGGAGGAGCTAAAAGCTTGAATCATGGAACAGGGTACTTGTATCCTCATCACTTTCCTGGACATTATGTAGAACAGCAGTATATGCCTGAGCAGTTGATTGGAACTTCTTATTACAAGCCAAGTACTCAAGGAAAGGAGAAACAGATAGGAGAGCTACTTAAAAATCTAAAATCTAAAATCTAAACTAGTTAAAGTATATAATAGAACTATAAAACATAAATTAAGATAAAATTCGCATTAAATAACTCGGGTATAACTCATTGACATTATAATACAGCCATGTTATCATAATAAAACCAAGCAATTTACTTGGGATTAAGTTTAGAGGTGACATATAAATGAGGATTTCAACAAAGGGTGAGTACGGTCTTAGAGCAATGTTTGATCTTGCCCAGCGTTATGGAGAAGGACCGATATCTCTAAAAAGTGTTGCAGAGCGACAAGAAGTCTCTGAGCATTACCTAGAGCAACTGATAGCAAATCTGCGCAAGGCAGGATTGGTAAAAAGTGTTAGAGGTGCTCAAGGGGGGTATGTCTTATCTAGAGAACCTGAAAATATTACAGTAGGAGATATTATCCGAGTTTTGGAAGGACCTATTGCCCCGGTAGATTGTGTTAATGAAGAAGATCCTGAATTCTGTGGACGAGCAGAGAGCTGTGTAACTAAAGGTATCTGGGAAAAGGTACGGGATTGTATTTCAAATATTCTAGACTCTATATCTTTAGCCGATATGTGTCAAGAGTTTACAGTAAAAAACAAAAGGACGAGGAGTGACTCCTGTTGAAACGAATATACTTAGATCATAGTGCTACAACACCTGTATACCATGAAGTGGCTGAACTAATGGTAGAATACATGACAGGTAAGTTTGGCAACCCTTCTAGTGTTCATTCTTTCGGGAGGGAGGTAAAAAAAGCTGTAGAAGAAGCTAGGGTTAACATAGCCAATCTAATTGGAGCTAACCCGGAAGAAATAGTTTTTACCAGTGGCGGAACAGAATCTGACAATATGGCGATTATTGGCACTGCTCTTTCTAATCAAAAAAAGGGTAACCATATCATAACTAGTAGTATTGAGCATCACGCAGTATTAGACTCCTGTAGCTATCTAGAAAAGCAAGGTTTTAAAGTTACTTATTTGCCAGTTGATGAATACGGCATAGTACAGGTGCGGGATGTGGCTAACGCTATAACAGACCAGACAATGCTAATTAGTATCATGCACGCAAATAATGAAGTTGGCTCCATCCAACCCCTAGCTGAAATTGGCAAGCTAGCAAAAGAACATAATATTATCTTTCATACTGATGCGGTTCAGAGTGTGGGTAAGATACCAGTTGATGTAAACCAACTACAGCTTGATCTTTTATCTGCCTCATCTCACAAGTTATATGGTCCCAAAGGCATAGGGTTTCTATATGTAAGAAAAGGCACAAAAATGACTAGGCTATCCCATGGAGGTGGCCAAGAGCGCCGGCGCAGGGCTGGAACAGAAAATGTACCAGGTATTGTGGGATTTGGCTTGGCAGCCAAAATTGCCAAACAAAATTTAATAACTGAAATGGAAAGATTATCTAAATTGAGAGATAAATTAATAAAGGGCATTGATGAAAAGGTTAGTCATATTAAAATCAATGGACATCTAGAAAAAAGAGTTCCTAATAACGTCAACATTAGCTTCAGCTTTGTTGAAGGTGAGTCATTACTTCTTAGCTTAGATATGAAAGGAATTGCAGCCTCTAGTGGTTCAGCCTGTACCTCAGGCTCATTAGATCCTTCTCATGTATTACTAGCAATGGGATTATCCCATGAAATTGCTCATGGCTCTCTACGTCTTACATTAGGCAAGGACAATACAGAGGATGATGTGGACTATGTGTTGCAAGAGCTACCAGCAATCATTGAGCGGTTGAGGACTATGTCCCCTTTATATCAGTGTCAAAAATAACATGGTAGTAAGGAGTGGAGAATATGTACAGTGAAAAAGTGATGGACCATTTTACTAATCCGCGCAATGTGGGAGAAATTGAAAAAGCTGATGGAGTAGGCGAGGTAGGTAACGCCAGTTGTGGAGATATCATGCGTATATCTTTAAAGGTAGAGGACGATGTAATAAAGGATGTAAAATTTAAAACCTTTGGCTGTGGAGCTGCTATTGCCACCAGTAGTATGGTTACTGAAATGGTGCTAGGAAAGACTATTGATGAAGCCCTTGCTATAACAAACAAATGTGTTGCCGAAGCTCTAGATGGTCTACCGCCGGCAAAGATGCATTGCTCAAACTTAGCGGCAGATGCCTTACACAAAGCAATAGAGGATTATAAAGAAAAGCAGGCCAAATAGTAGGTGATTTTAACGTGACAAAAAAAGTATTTGTGGCTATGAGTGGAGGTGTAGACAGCTCCATTGCAGCAGCCCTTTTAAAAGAGCAGGGATATGATCTGGTAGGAGTGACAATGCAAATTTGGCCCTCTGACCAAAAAACTGAGGTTGAAGGGAGCTGTTGCTCTTTATCAGCAGTGGAAGACGCTAGGAGAGTAGCAGAATTTTTAGATATCCCCTATTATGTTATGAACTTTAGAGAGTTATTTGCTGAAAAGGTAATAGAACCCTTTTGTCAAGAGTACGTCCAAGGGCGTACTCCAAACCCTTGTATTGCCTGTAATAGACATATAAAATTTGAGGGTTTTTTGCAAAAGGCAAAAGCTCTAGGTGCTGATTATATCGCAACTGGTCATTATGCGAGGATTTTTTTTGATGAGAAGATGGGGAGATACTGCCTGGCAAAATCAGCAGATGACAAAAAAGATCAAACCTACGCTTTATACAACTTTACTCAAGAGCAGTTAGCTCATACATTAATGCCCTTAGGAGATTACACTAAACCTCAAATTAGAGAAATAGCTGAAAAACTAAATTTGAGAGTAGCTAATAAGCCGGATAGTCAAGAGATATGTTTTGTCCCCAATGATGATTACAAAGAATTTTTAAAAGAGAGAAAAATTCAAGTTAAGCCTGGATCCTTTATAGATACAAAAGGAAATATATTGGGGAAACATCAAGGAATAGCCTACTATACAATTGGGCAAAGAAAAGGTCTGGGGATAGCACTAGGAACACCTATGTATGTGGTAGAAATAGATCCTGTCAGCAATGCAGTAGTCCTAGGAGAACATGATGAGGTTTTTGGCAATTCCTTAATTAGCACAGACAATAACTTTATTTCTATTGACCAGTTGGTGAAACCAATGAAGGTGGAGGCAAAGATAAGATACTCAGCTCCGGCAAGTGTTGCGGAACTTACGCCATTAACAGAGGGTCAGGTGCAGGTAACCTTTGAAAAGCCCCAACGTGCAATAACACCAGGTCAGGCAATAGTCTTTTATCAAGGAGATTTAGTAGTTGGTGGGGGAACAATTTTAAAGCAGGTAAAGTCTTAATGCATGGAAAGTCCATGCATTTTTTTTTGCTAACTTGGCAATACTATTATAGACACTAATGTATTGTTTAAATATTGATTTGGGAGGCAGCCATGAAAAAAGGACGGTCAGTGATAGGGTTGCCAGTATTATTAGAAGGGCACGGCTATAATTTAGGCAAAATAGTCGATATTTTATATACAGAAAAGGAAGGAAAGCTGTTAGGAATTATGGTTGAAACAGAGGAGACTATACCAGAGATGCGATTTATTTATCATGACAACCTGTATTCCATAACAGATGAAGCAGCATTCGTAATGAATAAAGAAGTGCTACAAGTTCCCCAATGCTTAAAAGATTATGAAGTTAGCTGCTATAGCACCGCTCTTTTATTTGGACAGCATATATATAATGAGCTGGGGAAAGAAAAAGGTGTTATTAGCGATGTTCTATTAAATATTGACGAGAATAAAGTTGATGGATTTGTAATATCTAATGGCTTTATTAGTGACTTAGTAAGTGGAAGAGATACTATACCAGTAGCAAATGTGATTACCATGGGGAAAGATATGATAATCATCAAGGAAGACGTTTAGGTAAGGCAAGGAGGTTTTTGCATGTTTGTTTGTCCCATATGTCAAGGTCGGGCTGTAGGAAAGGTTGGAACTAATCAATTTTATTGCTGGGATTGTTTCTTAGAGTTTTCCAGCACAAATAAAGGTATTAACGTCTACAATGTAGATGAAGACGGAAGCTTAATTGATTATTCTCCAGAAGAGACAGCCTTACAAATGTCATTAGAATAGGGAGGTGAAAATATGGCCCGAAAATTTATTAATGGTTTTTTGATTGGCAGTATCTTAGGTGCCATTGGTTCTATGTTTGTTTCTCCTCAAAAAAAGATGCTATTTGATCAAAGGGTCTTGGGCAAAACTCGCCGAGTAAAAAATAGAGCAGAGAAAATGGTTAACCAATTATCTAATGGGGTCAGGGATATTAGTGGTATCCTAAAGAAAAAATAGAAATATGGTTAAAAATATGATACACGGAAAAAAGCGGCGACTAATAATTATAATTATATTAGTTGCCATTATAGTTTATGGTTTATTTTTAGTTAGATCTGTCATTACTACTTTTCTCTTATCTGCTTTAGTTGCATATCTATTAAATCCTATTGTCTGCTATTTAGAAAAAAATCAAATAAAGCGAACTGTAGCCATTGTCCTAATATATTTTACAGCAGTATCAGCAATGTTTAGTTTAGCAATTATAGGATTTCCGATTCTAGTGAATGAGCTCAATGATTTTGCTGATACTATACCTATCTATACTGAGCAGCTTAGGCAATTTGTGCAACAACTACAACAGAATTATCAGAGAATAGATTTGCCAGAAAACATTAAGCAGGTTATTGATGAGACTATCTGGCAGATTGAAGCAAGGATTTCGGAGTTGTTGCTAAAAGTTGCTCAGGGAATTATAAATCTCTTTTCACGGGCAATTTATTTTGTGATTATTCCAGTTCTCTCTTTTTATATTCTCAAGGATTGGCATGACCTAGAAAAAAGAAGTTTGCGAATGTTACCAATTCCATATCGAACTCATGTAGCTAACTTATCAAATGAAATAAATCTAGTGCTAAAAAAATTTATAAGAGGCCACTTAATTGTAGCAACAATTGTAGGAATATTAACTGCTATTTCCTTATCCTTGTTAGGAGTAGAATTTGCTTTAATTCTAGGAATAATTGCTGGTGTTGCCGATTTAATCCCCTATTTTGGTCCAATTATCGGTATTATCCCTGCTGTAATGATTGGCCTGTTAGAGTCCCAAGCCTTGGCTATTAAAATAGTTATAACCATGGTGTTAATTCAACAGCTAGAAAGCAACCTTATTTCACCTAAAATATTAGGAGATAGTGTAGGACTACATCCTATAAGCATAATCTTTGTCTTATTGGCAGGAGGACATTTATTTGGATTGATAGGAATGTTGCTAGCTGTTCCCGTAACAGTAGTATGCAGAACACTATTTATATACTTCTATGAGCACTTAATTGATTGACAAAAAACAGCAGGTTTTGTATAATTAACTACAAATTATGTCTACTTAGATATGGGTGTTTACACTCTCGTTTTTGGGATGGATGGTCCCAAACGAGGGTTTTTTTCAGCTTGTGGGATTTGAAATATATAAGTGAGGTGAGCTTAATGGAAAAATTGACTGCTAATCAGGTAAGGGAGCGGTTTTTAAAGTTTTTTGAGAGCAAAGGTCATACAAGAGTTGCTAGCTCTTCTCTTGTGCCCCATAATGATCCAACCCTATTGTTTACCAATGCTGGGATGAATCAGTTTAAGGACATATTCTTAGGCTTGGAAAAAAGGGATTACACCAGAGCCACAACCTCTCAAAAATGTGTACGAGCAGGTGGGAAACATAATGATTTAGACACAGTAGGAAGAACTGCAAGACATCATACCTTTTTTGAAATGCTAGGCAATTTTTCATTTGGAGACTATTTCAAGGCCGAGGCTATTACATATGCTTGGGAATTTCTCACTCAAGACCTGAAGTTGCCAAAGGAAAAGCTTTGGATTACCATCTATCTAGATGATGAGGAAGCGGCCAAGCTGTGGCAGGAAAAGGCTAATGTTTCCCCAGAGCGGATTTTACGACTGGGAGAAAAGGATAACTTTTGGTCTATGGGTGATACCGGCCCCTGTGGCCCCTGTAGTGAGATCCTAATTGATCGAGGCCAATCATTTAAATGTGATGATAGTAAATGTGGAATAGGTAAATGTGATTGTGACCGCTGGTTGGAAATATGGAATCTAGTTTTCATGCAATACAATCGCAATGAAAAAGGAGAAATGATTCCTTTGCCTAGGCCAAGTATAGACACTGGCATGGGATTAGAGCGGATTGTATCCGTATTACAACAGGTAGACTCTAACTATGATACCGATTTAATGCAAGCCATTATTAAAGGAGTAGAGAAAAGCAGTGGAAAGAGCTATCATCCTGGAGAAACAGGCTTTCCATTTCGGGTTATCGCAGATCACGTTCGAGCATGCACATTTTTAATTGCAGATGGGGTATTGCCAGGCAACGAAGGACGGGGCTATGTGTTGCGCCGAATACTACGTAGAGCTGTTCGCTTTGGCAAAGTGTTAGGTATAGATAAAGCCTTTATGTATCAAATAGTAGCTATTGTAGTTGAATTAATGGGTGAGTCTTATCCTGAGCTAATAGACAAACAAAGCTATGTGGAGAAGGTTATTAAAATAGAAGAAGAACGATTCCATGAGACTATCAACGATGGTCTTGGGATAGTTACAGATATTATCAATAGACTTAAGGCGACGAATGAAAGGACTATATTGGGTAAGGAAGCCTTTATACTATACGACACCTACGGATTTCCACTAGATCTTACGGAAGATATTGCAGAGGAAAATGGATTAGTAGTGGATACTAATGGATTCAATGCTGAGATGGAAAAGCAGAGAGAGCGGGCTCGTTCTGCTCGTCAGGATGTCAAGGCAGGAGAAGAAGCACTTTTTTATGCCGACCTATTAAAAGATGTCTCATCCAGTATTTTTCAAGGGTATGGCAGAGGAAAACTTGATGCTACAGTTCTAGGCTTAATCGACCTTTCTAAAAGAACTAAGCTAGAGCAAGCTTCGGCTGGGGCTCATGTAGCTATATTGCTAGACAAGACACCCTTCTATCCAGAGGGTGGTGGGCAGGTAGCTGACAGTGGATTAATTACAGCACCTACTGGCAAAATAGAGGTTAAAGAGGTAATTAAACTGCCAGACGGTAAAATTATTCATAAGGGAAGAGTAACGGAAGGATATATTAAAGTAGATACAATAGTTAATGCTTGTATTGATAGCTATTTAAGGGCAGCTAGCGCCAGAAATCATACAGCAACCCATTTACTGCATCAAGCATTAAAAGAAATTCTAGGTGATCATGTGAATCAGGCAGGCTCACTGGTAACTCCTGAAAGATTGCGTTTTGATTTTACTCACTTTTCTGCTGTAACACCCGACGAGCTGGAAACAATAGAAAGACGAGTTAACCAGTTAATTATGGAAAGCATATCAGTAGAAGACTATGAAAGCAGCCTGGAGGATGCTAAAACAAAGGGAGTAACAGCTCTCTTTGGAGAAAAATACGGTGAGCAGGTAAGAGTTGTACAAATAGGCCAATACAGTGCAGAGCTTTGTGGAGGTACCCATGTAGCCAATACTAGTCAAGTTGGAATTTTTCTATTAGCTACTGAGAGTGGCATAGGTGCAGGATTGAGAAGAATAGAGGCATTAACAGGGTTTAATGCCCTTGCTCAAATAAAGGAAGAGCAACAGATAATAAAAAGCTGTGCTAACATTTTAAAAACACCTGTAAGCGACCTGGTGGAGAAAGTAAACGCCCTATCGTCTCAAATTAAAGAAAAAGAGAGAGAGCTAGAAAAATTAAAAGGACAATTAGCTGTAAGTCAAGTAGACCAATTACTAGCTAGCCAAGTGTTAGTAAGTCAAGTTAAAGTCTTAAGCGTAGCTATTCCTAATTTAGAAATGGAAGACTTGCGAAATATGGCAGACTTATTGCGAGACAAGCTAGGTAGTGGTGTAGTACTGTTAGGCAGTGCAATCGATGACAAAGTTAATTTAGTAGCAATGGCAACCAAGGATGTAATACAACGGGGAATTCATGCAGGGAATTTAATTAAAGAAACAGCCAAGGTAGTAGGTGGCGGTGGCGGTGGAAGGCCAGATATGGCTCAGGCAGGGGGCAAGCTTCCTGCCAAGCTAGGAGATGCTTTAGCTGCTGTTCCTGAACTTGTGGCCAATCAGGTAAAAAATAGTTAAAAGTTAGTTTTTGTAGGTATTTTTTCCCTGGAAATAGAGGAGAATATTCTTAAGATAGCGAATAGCTTTATAAGTACTTGCTTTTAGGAGGTGGATATGTTGAGTGACAATCAATTTGATAAGACCATGATGTTTAAAGCAGTTACTGAAGACGTGCAAGCAAAAGAAATTCTTGTCAATGTGTATGAAGCATTGAAGGAAAAGGGCTATAATCCAATAAATCAAATTGTTGGCTATCTACTTTCTGGAGATCCAGCTTATATTACTAGCTATAATAATGCTCGTGGGATGATTCGCAAACTAGAAAGAGATGATTTATTAGAGGAGTTAGTAAAAGCATATCTGGAGAAATAATAGCTCAGTCCTCATGGTTTTACATGAGGACTATTCTGTGGGATATTAAAGGAGACAAAAATGCGGATAATGGGTTTAGATGTGGGAACTAAAACAATAGGTGTAGCTGTAAGTGACGAATTGGGTTGGACTGCTCAGGGAGATGCAACCATAAGATGGGACGAACAGCAGCTAGATCAGGGAGTGGAGCTGATAAAAGCCAAGGCTGCCCAGCATCAGGTGGGAACAATAGTATTGGGGCTGCCTAAGAACATGAATGGCTCCTTGGGAGAAAGGGCTCTAAGAATTAAGGAATTTGCTCAAAAATTAGAAACAGAGCTCCAGATACCAGTTGTACTGTGGGACGAACGCTTATCAACGGTGTCAGCCCAACGCATCTTAATCGAGGGAGATGTATCTAGAAAAAAACGCAAGCAGGTTATTGATAAAATGGCAGCTTGCATTATATTACAAAACTATTTAGATAGTAAGAATTAATGTTTAAAAAATAACATTTAAGGATAAGCTTAGTAACAAAGCCATTGACAAACCAATTTCATTGGGCTACAATGGCACTAATTGATAGAAGAAAGAGGTGCATTAAGCATGACAGAAGAACAAGAAAGCACAGTAGTGCTCACTGACGAAGAGGGCAATGAGCATGAATTTATGGTAGTGGACATTTTAGAAGTAGAAGGAAGCGAGTATGCAATTTTACTTCCTATGACTGGCGATGAAGTGCAAGAGGAAGAAGAGGCTATTATCCTAAAAATTGAAACCGATGAAGAGGGAGAAGAGCTTTTAGTAAGCATAGAAGATGATAATGAGTGGGACAAGGTTGCTCAGGCTTGGGAGGAAATGCTAGCCGAAGAGGAGTTAGACAGCTAATAGCAGCATAAAAGAAAGCCTACTAGACTTATAAGTGGAATCAAATCCATTTATAGGTCTTTTTTTATTTAATTATAATAAACTAAATATAAAAATCTATAACTGGAGGGAGCATTCTTGAGGGCTATCCACCTAACAGTATTATTATGTGTCCTAATCATATTATTAACAGCTTGGTTTTTATACTTACCAAAAGGTAGTATTTGTCCAGGGGTGGAAGCAGGTAATATAAATCTAGGAGGACTGAATAGAGTTTCTGCTAATCAGATGCTTGATCAATACGAGAAAAAAATATTAGAAGCTATAATATCAATTAATTATAAAGATAAGAGCTGGGAGTATTCCGTAAAGGAATTAGGCTTTCAACTAAATAAAGAAGAGGTTATACAAAATGCTTTGGAGGTTGGCAAAAAAGGAACAATAATTCAGCAGATTAAGACAAGGCTAGCCTCTAGGTTAAAAGGAACAGAAATTCCTCTTAAATGGGAGCTAAAAAACGAAAGAAACATCAGCCTTAAGTCAATAATAGACCAGGTGGAACGACCTGCTCAAGATGCAAAATTAAAAGTCACTGGAGATGAGGTTGCTATTTTGCCTCACCAAACTGGGCTTCAAGTAGATATTCAACAGCTGATAATAGACCTCAATTTAATATTATTATCTAAAGGAGCAGAAGAGTACCCTTCTTGTATTACGAAAGTTAGTTTACCAGTAATAGAGCTCCAGCCCGATGCATCTGCTGAAGATGTGGAGGGCCTAGGAATAGATATTCTGCTGGGAAAATATACTACAAAATTTGATATTATGGCTACCAATAGAGCTCATAATATTAAAACAGCAGCAAAAGATTTAGAATTTTACTTGCTGCCACCAGGAGAGATTTTTTCCTTTAATGACGCTACAGGGCCAAAAACTGCAGAAAGAGGCTATAAAGAAGCGCCTGTTATTGTGGAGAATCAAATGTCGTCAGGAATTGGCGGTGGAGTTTGTCAGGTCTCATCGACACTTTACAATAGTGCCTTGCTAGCCAATATGACAGTAGTTGAGAGAAGGAGGCACTCATTGATAGTAAACTATGTGCCAAAAGGTACTGATGCTACAGTAGTTGATGATTATCTGGATCTACAGCTAAAAAATAACACTTCTAACCATATGCTCATAAAAGCTAGTGTGGATGGTGCCTCATTAACAATAAGAATATTTGGAAACAGCAAGTATAAAAAGCAGGTTCAGATTCTTCATCAGGTATTGGAGGTTATAGAGCCTAAAACTATAGTAAGAAAGGATGAAACAATAGCAACAGGAGAGAAGATTATTAAAAGAGAAGGAAAGAAGGGTTACAAAACTAAAGTCATGCGAATTATCAGGGATGGGGGAAGAGTAGTAAAAGAAGAAATAATATCGGTTGACACTTATCCGCCTGAAGATCGAATAGTAATAATTGGTCAGTAAACAGATTTTATTAAGTAATAAGTTGTCCTTTCTTTTAAAAAACTGTATAATATAATGGCAATTTGAACATTATATTAGGTTTTAAAGAAAAGGAGATTAACTATGAGTTTTTCAAAGGGAAAGATTGCACTTTTACTATTTCTTTTTTTAATACTAACAGCATCAATGGGAGCCTTATATGGCTACAACCATTACTTAGGACTATTAAAGCCGGCCAATGTCCAAGGAGAAGATGTTATCGTAACCATACCCCACGGCTCTTCTACTATTAGAATCGCTAATCTTTTAGCTAATCAAGGGATAATTCAAGATCCTAAAGCCTTTAGGATATATACTAGATTGAATAACAAAGATGGACAATTAAAGGCAGGAGAATATATTTTAAGCTCAAAAATGTCTACACCGGAAATAGTAGATAAGATTGTCCGGGGGGCTGTAGTCACTCATCCCTTTACTATTCCAGAGGGCTTCACTTTAAGGCAAATAACAAGAGTATTGACAGAAAGAGGAATTGTAGATGAACAGATCTTTTTAGAATTGCTAGAAAAGGGAGAGTTTGATTTTCCCTATCTTGATCAGCTAATACCAGGGCCAAACCGCTTTGAAGGCTTTCTCTTTCCAGACACCTATTATATTACTAGCTACATGACGGAAAGGGACATCATTCAGATGATGCTAAATCGCTTTCAACAGGTGGTTACGCCTGAAGTAGCAAAGCAAGCAGAAGAAAAAGGGTTATCGGTTGTTGATCTAATAAACATTGCGGCTATGGTGGAACGAGAAGCTAGTCAAGACCAGGATAGGGCAAAAATTGCGGGAGTTATTTACAATCGACTGAAAATAGGAATGCTACTGCAAATTGATGCCACAGTACAATACGCATTACCTGAGCATCAATCTAGGCTATTCCATAGACACTTGGAAATAGACTCTCCTTACAACACCTACAAACATCCTGGGCTCCCCTTAGGTCCTATTGCAGCACCAGGTGAAAAATCTATAAGAGCAGCACTGGAACCAGTAGAACACAACTATTATTTTTATGTATTAAGACCAGATGGAAGCCACCATTTTAGCAGGAATTATAACGAGCATATTAATGCAGTGAACAAATATCTAAGAAGAAATAGATAATATTAATAATGGAGATAATATTTTATAAATGTGTGGCTTAGGGCCACACATTTTACATAGACAGGAGGATATGCCTTGTGATTAATACCTTGGAAATGGAGGAATACTTGCGCTCCCTTTTACCTCCGTGCAGCCAGCTGCTGCAGGAGCTGGAGCAGGAAGCCCAGGAAGAGCAGATTCCAATTTTTCAGCCAGAAGTGGCCAAGCTTATGGAGACACTAATTGCCATCCACAAACCTAAGGAGATACTAGAAATAGGAACAGCTATAGGGTATTCTACCATCAGGTTGGCTCAGGCAGTAAAGATATTTGGTGGCAAAGTGACTACCATTGAGTTGCGTCCCGATATGCAGCAACGGGCCTTAGCTAACTTGGCCAAGGCCGGCTTGACATCCCAGGTAAGCTGTATGCTGGGTGATGCTATGGAGGTTATACCAAATGAGCTGTCCCACAGACACAGTGAATTTGATTTAATATTTATAGATGCTGCAAAGGGGCAGTATGGAGAATTTTATAACTTATGCTTACCACTCCTTGCCAAAGGTGGATTGCTGGTAGCAGACAACGTGTTATATAAAGGCTGGGTAGTTCCAGGGAGTGTGTTTCCACGCAGGAAAAAAACTCTTGTCACTAGGCTAAGGCAGCTCCTACAAGACCTCTGCAACCATCCTCACTTTAATTCCACATTGCTACCCATTGGAGATGGAGTACTGGTATGCTATTACCATAAGGACGAGGTGCCAAAATGAAAAAACCTGAATTACTTGCCCCTGCTGGGAATATGGAGAAACTAGAATACGCAATTAGGTACGGAGCCGATGCTTGCTATTTGGCGGGACAAGCCTATGGCTTGCGGGCTGCCGCTGGTAATTTTAATTTGGAAGAGATGAAACAGGCCTTAGATTTTGCCCATAGTCATGGGCGAAGGATATATGTTACAGTAAATATTTTTCCCCACAATCAGGATCTGGTAGGCTTGCCAGGCTATCTCCAGTCCATAGCAGCCATTGGAGTAGATGGCATCATTGTGGCAGACCCGGGTGTCTTTCATCTAGCTAAAGAGAATTGTCCTCAAATCCCTATACATATTAGCACTCAAGCCAACAATGTGAATTGGGCTGCCGCAAGATTTTGGGAGCAGCAGGGGGCAGAAAGAATAGTTCTAGCAAGGGAAATGTCTATAGATGATGTGAAGGAAATTACCCAACGGCTAAATATTGAAGTAGAGGCCTTTGTTCATGGAGCCATGTGCATTTCTTATTCAGGTCGATGCCTGATGAGTAACTACATGGTAAATAGAGATGCCAACAGAGGAGAATGTGCTCATCCTTGTAGGTGGAAGTATTACCTAGTTGAAGAGAAACGACCAGGAGAGTATTATCCTGTTCAGGAGGATGACAGGGGGACATATATATTTAATTCCAAGGACATGTGCTTAATTCAACATATTCCTGAGTTAGTCCAAGCAGGCATTAATAGCTTCAAGATAGAGGATAGGATGAAAAGCGTGCACTATGTGGCCACAGTAGTTAAAGCCTATCGCCAAGCTATTGATGCTTACTATGATAACCCTGCAGCATACCAGGTGAAGGAAGAGTGGTTGGAGGAATTGGTAAAGGTGAGCCATCGAGACTATTTTACCGGTTTCTATTTTCATAAGCCTGCTGGTGAAGATCACAACTACCTTACCTCCGCATATCGGCGTTACTATGACTTTGTAGGAGTTGTCAAAGAGTATGATGCTGCTACAGATACTATTTTGTTAGAGGAGCGCAATAGAATAAGTCTAGGTGAAGAGTTGGAATTCTCTGAGCCCACTGGCTCAGTTTTTACAGCTCAGCTTACCCAAATGTGGGATGAAGAGACGGGTGAAGAGATTGCTGTAGCTCCCCACCCCCAGCAATTAGTTCGCATACCCATGAATCGGCCAGTAGAACCCTATACCTTGGTGCGGCGAAGGGCAAAGGGTTAAGTAAAAGGATTAGGAGATGAATCTTAAATGGTAGAGGATAGATATAGTTTTCAGGGTGATCCGCTTAAAATTCCGGTTCAGGTAAAAAAAGAAGAAATAGTATATATAGATAGGATTATTGAAGGCTATGGACATTTAGGCTTAGTGACCACAGTAGATGGAAACAAGGGACTGGTTTTTGTACAAGTTACTGAGGGCACTAAAGGAGAAGTACTGGAGATATTGACCAACTTTCCCACGGAAATTAAAATATTGACCGACCAAGAGGCTGGGGAGATTCTTGGCCAGGAGGAATAAATATAACCCTGTTAGCCAATAATAATTTTTATTAATAGGATGCCAATCATTGTTGCAAAGGAGAAGAAAAATGGGTGACAGGTTTACCAGAGGCTTTATAGCGGGCATATTAGCAGGGGTAGTTCCATTTATAATAAATTATGCTGCATATAGCTTGGAGCTTTCTACTTTGCGCTGGGCAGATTTTATGGGAAAATTTTTATATGGCAGCCAGCCCCAGTCCACAGGAGAGGTGTTTTTTGCTAAAATGTCACAGTTTGCGGCTCTAGGGCTACTTGGCATTATATTTGCTTACCTAATTACCTTTGTAACTAGTAAGAATCTTTTTTTAAAATCTGTAGTGTACTCTATTACTATCTGGTTTGTAGCCTTTGCCATTACTTTTTTATTTCAGCTACCTGGATTAAAAGAGGTACCATTAAAAACAGTAATCGCTAACTTTATTAGTGCTATAAGTTGGGGACTAGCCCTGGGTGTAGCTCTTAAGTGGTTAGATCAGAGTACAAAGATTTAGAGAAAAAAATAAATATGACCAAGCACAAAAAAACACCTCCCTCCATATATATGTAGAATCAGTTACATACTAAAATGGAGGTGAATCTATGATACCAGAATTACTGGCCTTAACAGCTGTAGTAATAAAAGGTATCATGTTGCTGGTTTCCTATATCAGCAACAATGCTTTTCCCCAACCCTTGCCTGAAAAAGAAGAAGCTAAATATATAAAAAAAATGCAGAATGGAGACGACGAAGCCAGAAACGTTTTAGTCGAGCACAATTTGAGGTTGGTGGCCCATATCATTAAGAAATACGAGGGAACTAACCAAGATCCGGATGATTTAATTTCCATAGGAACTATTGGTTTAATTAAAGCTATTAATACCTTTAAGCCTGATAAAGGAGCCAAGCTGGCTACCTATGCTGCCAGGTGTATTGAAAATGAAATCCTCATGCATCTGCGCTCGCTAAAGAAATCTAGGGGAGAGGTATCTCTCTATGATCCCATCGGTACAGATAAGGAAGGAAATGAAATAACCTTAATAGACGTATTAGGTACCGAAGGAGATATTGTAGTAGATACGGTAGAAAATAAAGCAGAGCAGCAGCGTCTATTAGATAGGCTAAAGGTGCTCTCAAAAAGGGAACGACATGTAATAGAGTTGAGGTACGGACTGATGAGTGGGCTGCGAAAAACTCAACGGGATATTGCCAAAATGCTGGGTATATCTAGATCCTATGTATCTAGAATAGAGAAAAAAGCTGTTCAAAAGCTGATGAAGGAAATGGGCAATTAAATATTTTGTAAAAAACCTAACCCCTATCTGGTTTAAACAACTAGGTTGGGGTTTTATCTAACAACAAAGTCTAATGGCAATGATTGTCTGAAAATAGTAGATATACTATAATGGAGATATAATAATAGTTACACTAATGCAGAAAGATACATAGCTATTTTAAAGGGGTGATTTGATGGACTATAGATTTCATGTAAAATACATCCAGCTGATAGATAATTATAAGGAGCTTAAAGAAAAAAGAGCGCTAGTTATACAGTATATGAGTCAAGCTGAAAAAGACAATGACCAAAAATCTATTTTAGATTACCAAAATACGCTGGCAGAGCTGGATTTAGCTTTGAATAAGCTAGATCTGGAGATAAAAGAGCTGGAAGAGGATCATGTGATAATAAGCTATAAGGATAAGTAGCATAGGGGAGGGGCAGGCTAAAGGATGGTCAAGTATATGGCAAGCAGTTTCTTAAAGAGTAAGAGCTATCTAAATATCGTTGCTTTAATTGCAGTTTTGGTGGTAAACTTTTTAGCCAATTGGCTTCCCATAAATAATCAAAATACTGGGGAGATTTCAGCCAATTATCCAGTGCTTTTTACCCCGGCTGGGTATGTGTTTGGGATTTGGGGTCTAATATATCTGCTTTTATTTGGATTTGTCATTTATCAAGCATTAGCAAAAAATCAACATAAAGATATTATTCAGTCTTTAGGCTACTGGTTTGCACTTAGTTCCTTGCTAAATATTGCTTGGATTTATGCTTGGCACTACGAGCTGATACCCTTGAGCTTAGGAATTATGATAGGCTTGCTACTTACTTTAATAATCATCTACTCTAATATTAATAGGCATAAAGATTTAGCTGATTTGGCGGAAAAGGCTTTAGTTTTGCTTCCCTTTAGTATCTATTTAGGGTGGATTTGTGTGGCCACGATTGCCAATATTAGTGTGGTTTTATATGACAGTAATTTGTTGAGTGGTGGGATTGGCGAAGTGATCTGGACCGTAGGTATAATTATTTTAGGAGCCATTCTAGCTGCTGCAATAATGGTTAACAAAGATGATATGGTATTTGCCATGGTATTTGTCTGGGCTTTTATCGGTATTGGGGTGCGCCATGGCAGTCAACAGCTACCAATAACTGGAGCATCCTGGCTAGCGGCAACAGCGATCATACTCTTTATAATATATCGCAAGCTACAGCTCAAAAGACGTTATTCTAAGGGCCTTTAATCCCATCTAGAGCATCCAAGCTGTAGCTTGCATTGAGTTGTATTTTTATATTGTCTTGGGAAACCTAATAATCAGCTTAAATAAATCTCCGTCTATGGTTATGTCTAAAGCTCCATCTTGTAGCTCTATTAAGCTTTTAGCGATGGCTAAACCCAGACCCGAGCCTTCGGTGCTACGGGACTTATCTCCCCTGGTAAAGCGCTCAGTTATTTCCTCTGGGCTAAAGTTCATCTCATAGGCAGAAATGTTTTTAAAGGTAAAGTAGACCTCCTGATCAGTTTCAACAACATCAATATATACTCTGGAGTTAACCATTGCATACTTGAAAATGTTGCTCATGATGTTTTCAAAAATTCGATAGGTTTTTTTGCCGTCTAGCATGCAATTAATTTTATTTTCGGGAATATTGGCTTTAATATCTAGAGAGCTTTGGAGGATTTTTTCCTCTAATTCTCCTAAGGTCTGTCTAAAGAGAGCAACCACATCAACCTTTTCTAAATGGAGCTCCACATTGCCACTGCTGGCTTTGCTGGCTTCAAACAAGTCCTCAATTAAACCTTTTAGCCTTTTAGATTTTTGGTCTAAAACCTCCACATATTCTTTTTTTGTCTGCTGGTCTAAATCCTCATTTTTGAGCAAATCCACATAGGTGATTATAGAAGTTAAGGGAGTTTTTAAGTCGTGAGATACATTGGAAATAAGCTCAGCCTTCATCCGTTCACTTTTTATTTCCTGATCTACTGCCAGCTTAAAGCCTTCTTTAATACTACTTAAATTTTTGCCGATAGGGCTTAGCAGACCTAAGTCTTCTTCTAGAGTGATGTTAAATTCACCCTTTGCCAGCTGGCTACTGGCATCATAAAGAGCCTTTAGCTTCTCTAAGAGCTTTATTAAATACTTAGAGAGGAAGTAAGAGTAAGCTATGGCTAAGATGATTCCGAAACCACCACCAACTACAGCTATTATAAACAGGGCAATAAAGTTTATCAAAAGAGCCTGAATCAGCTGTTTTTGCATATCGCTAGAGAAATCTATAGCTGTAACCATGAGTACCATTTCCTTAAGCCTACAAAACACCGCACAAAACAATTTGCCAACTATAGTATTTTTTATAAACCCTTCCTTAAATCCTTCATGATATATTTTCTTAAGATAAACAATGTTTAGATATACAGCTAAAAGAATTAAAAAGGTTATGGGAATACCAATTAAATAAAAGTTAGCATTGGCATCATAAAGCATGTTGATTATAAAAATTGTCTCCTGATGCCTTCCTATATAAATTATTAAGGCAGCAGCTGCAGCAAATATGCTGACCATTAGCACAAGCTTAAGCTCTAGGAATAGCATATTGTACAACCTACATATAGCAAGGTTGGCTTGAATTGAATAGGGAATACTAGCAGCTATTATCAGCACTAAAAGTAAGGATAAGGCGCCAATAGCCAGAATGAGGATGGCGTGATTAGGTGCAATACTGTATTCCTTTACATTGTTTATAAACAAATCGTTGTTGTCCTGAATTTCCAGGGGCACAAAAAAGAATAATTGATAATTGGCGTAGCTTGCCTGATTATCATTCCTTCCTAAACTCAGATAGTTAATATATACATCCTTGGGAAACCTTTTGCCCAGGGAACTTTCCACAGTAGGGTTGCCATTCCCATCAAAGGTAGTCTGTAAATAAAACTGGCTATTTTTCAACTCCTGCTCCAAGGCAGTAGAGTCAATTAACTCCCCCTCGAAGCCATCTAGATTGGTAAAAAAAACATTTTTCTCTGTATTAGCTAGGAAGAACTTGAGATTTTCTTGCTCTTCGTAGCGAGAATCGTACCAATTGCCTTCCTTAATCTTAGTGTCCTTTAAATAGCTAGTAATACGAGCTAGATTAATGGCAAAGCTAGTGCTTTCCAAATAGTTACTAACATGCTTATCTGCTGGGATAAAATAATTTTTTAGGGGTGCGTAGCTGCCTACAGCCGCTACAGCAATAAATAGTACTATGATAATAGTAGTTATTGTAGAATAAAGAAGTTTCGGTTTAGCATTCAAAGGCTCATTGTTCAAATTTGTATCCAACTCCCCACACCACCTTTAAGTATTTTGGTTCTCTAGGATTGATTTCAATTTTTTCTCTGATTCTGCGGATATGAACTGTTACTGTATCGGGATTGTATGCCGGCTCCTTCCAAACTCTCTCATATATTTCCTCTATAGAGAAAACCCGATTAGGGTGTTTCATCAGCAGATGGAGAATCTTGTATTCAAGAGAAGTAATCTTCACAGGCTCCCCATCCACCAGCACTTCCTTAGTAGTGTCATTTAACTCAATTCCACCAATTTTTATAACCTCTTCATCTAAGGGGCTGACAGCCTTTGTGTAGCTGGTATATCTTCTCAGATTAGAGTTCACCCTGGCTAGTAGCTCCATGGGATTAAAGGGCTTGGTGATATAGTCATCAGCACCGATGTTTAGGCCCCAGATTTTGTCCATATCCTCTGATTTAGCAGACAGCATGATAATAGGGACGGTGCTTTGCTCCCTTATTTTTATGGTGGCAGTAGTGCCATCCATTTTGGGCATCATTATATCCAT
>CAYVRD010000020.1:2367-28203 GCA_964454195.1 uncultured Clostridia bacterium | reverse complement strand
AAGGGATAGCTGATTCAAATCTAACCCAAATTATAGTAAGGCATAATGATCCAGCTGTAGCCACCCTAATAGCCAATACCCATAGCCATGAATTTCAAAAATTCATTTCTGATTACAACAAAGAGCGCATGAAACAATCGGTACAAATATTTAAAGAGCAGATTAATGATGTGGAGAAAGAATTAGCTTTGGTCAAAAAGAATTTAGATGAATTAAACAATGTGATCATTCAAATTAACGAAGCAATCGAAAGGGGAAGTGAAGCAGAAAAATTATTGGCAAAAAAGGTTCAGAAAGAAAGACAAGCAGAATATAATATTCTAACGAGAGAATTAGAACTGCTAGAGCGATATTACCTGGTTTTTACCGAATCCCTTGCTTTAGCAAGATTTTATGAATCCATTGATATAGGAGAGGCTAATGTAATCATAGTCGCTGAGGCAGTTGAGCCCCAAGCTCCAGTCAAGCCCAAAAAGCTAATCAATATAGCTGTAACTATAGGGGTTGCCCTGATTATTGGTATAGGAGCAGCTTTTACCGTGGAGATTCTAGACAATAGGCTGCGTACAGCAGAACAAGTAAAACGATTTTTTGGTTTGACTGTAATAGGAAAAATTCCTAAGCTAAATGAAGGTGAAAGGATTATTGAATCCCAAGATTCTAAATCTAGAATTGTAGAAGCTTTTCGTAGCTTGCGAACAAACCTTCACTTTATCAGCTTAAATAGCAATCTAAAGACCTTGTTGGTCACAAGTACCGAACCGGCGGAAGGAAAATCAACTATTGCCACTAATTTAGCTATTACCCTAGCTAGAACAGGAAAAAAAGTCCTTTTGATTGATTTAGATTTGCGCAAGCCAACCCTACATAAAGTATTTAACTTGGATAATGACATAGGTACGATTAACCTACTAGGAGATAAAATACCAGTATTCGAGGCTATACAGAAAACCCAGTTCGAAAATCTCCATATCATTACCAGTGGACCAATTGTGGCCAGTTCCTTTGAGGTGCTGATTTCCGCTGATATATGTCAGCTTTTTAAGCGGTTAAACAATTATGATTTTATTCTAATCGACTCCCCGCCAGTAATGTCTGTGGCGGATACTGCAACGGTAGCTGACAAAGTAGATGGAGTGTTAATGGTAATGAATAGCGGAAAAGTAAAAATAGATATGGCTAAGCTGGCCTTAGAGCAATTGGGCAAAGCTGAAGCAAAGGTTTTAGGTGTAGTTTTAAATAAAGTACAGCTTACAAGAGATGAGCAACGATACTACAATTATTATGGTGAGTAATATGAATGTAGATATGCATAGTCACATTTTGCCCTACTTGGACGACGGGGCAAAAAATTGGGAGGAGTTTCTGGCTATAGCTCAGAAGGTTGTTGCTGAAGGCATTACTGACCTGGTATGCACTCCCCATTATATTATAGGTGAAATGGAATTTTCTTTAGAAAAGTATTACACCCTGCTAGAAAAAGCAAAAGGAATACTAATGGAACAGGGGCTAAGATTAAATTTGATTCCAGGCAGTGAGGTGTTTTTTGTTCCCGAATTGATGTTGCACTTAGAAAATGGCAAGCTAGTGACAATTAACAGCCAATATAAGTACTTGTTAATTGAACTAGCTGCTTTAGATATTCCCATTTATCTAGAGCAGGTATTTTTAGAGCTAAAAGCGAGAGGAATAACACCCATAGTTGCCCATCCAGAGCGGAGCGGTGGGTTTGGTGAGGAGCCGGATTTTTTGGCAAAACTTATTAAACAGGGGGCTTTATGTCAGCTTAATGTGGGGAGCATTACAGGCAAGTATGGTGATGCGGTTAAAAAAAGAGCAGAGCTATTTTTAAAATCAAGGATGATCCACCTGCTGGGCTCCGATACCCACAATGCTGACAAAGGCTCTGCCAATTATGTCCAGGGCTTAGCTGAAATAGAAAAGCTAGTAGGAAGAGCTAAGGCTATTGAACTGAGAAAAATTAACCCAAGACAAGTAATTAGAGGAGAAGAATTAAAAGCCTACTCGGTAGATATCTACAAAAGAAGAAGCTTTTGGTTTTTTTCCAAAAAATAGCTGGACAAGGAGGGGTGGTCAGTGGGTCATCCAAATAGAAAAATGCTGAGGCAAAAGAAAAGAGAAGAAAAAAAGGAAGAGGGGTTAAGCAGAGTTAACAACTTGGGCAAACTAGACTTAACTCCTCATAATGCAGTAAATATGATGATAAACTATAAAAGCGGTACAACTGTAATCCTAAAGCTTTAATAAAATCATAACTGTCATGCCTAGCCCTAAAGTAGCGATAATATTGCGGCTCTTATAGGCTGTAATGGCTGCCACAATACCTGCTATAAGATAGTGGTTGTTAAAGCTTATATCCAAGTGACCATTAGGCAACAGCAAGGATGGTACGATTAAAGTGGTTAATACTGCTACAGGGATGTACCGTAGCCATTTACTTAACCAGATGGGTACGCCAGTATAGCGGAATAAAGCAAGGGCTCCAAATCTGGTGAAGTATGTGACCAGGGTCATTCCAAGAATTATGTATAATATTTCACTGCGCATTCCTACTACCTCCCTCTTCCAATAATCCCCCTATTAAGCTGGCAATAAGACAAACTATAATGATATACCACTTGCCGGGCAAATACAACGCCGCAAATACCGATGCTACTGCTGCAATAGCAAATACGATTAGGTTATTCCGATCATCCAATAGAGGTACCAGTAATACTAAAAAGGTTGCTGGCATGGCGAAGTCTAAGCCCCAGGCTAAGGGATCAGGTATGTAGCCTCCTAGAGCAACCCCAACTATAGTTGATACCAGCCAAGCTAGATATAGAGAAATGCTGACAGTCAACTGATAGACCTTGCTGTATCTAGCTTTGGCTACTCTGGTGATAGTTAAGGCATAGGATTCATCAGTTAAAAAGAAGGCCATAAAAGCCTGTAGGGGAAAGGGTAGCTTTGTCATGTAAGGTGCTAAGGATGAGGCCATGATCAAATGGCGCAAATTTACCAGTAGCGTGGTAAGGACAATTATTCCCCAGGCTGTTACACCTGCACCTAGCATGGTGATGCCGATAAATTGAGCTGCACCAGCAAAGACGAACACTGACATTAATATAGTTTCCAGTCCTGTCAATTGGGCAGTTAACCCCATTAACCCACAGGTGATACCAAAGGGTATTATACCTAACAAAACCGGAGAGCAATCCCGGAGCGCCACCCTGACCTCCTCTGTCGGGTGGCTTTTTTCTGCAATTAGATTTGATAGCTGCACGGCAATTCACCTACCTATGATTTTTTATAAATATACTCCTCATGAAAAACATTGTAAATATCCAATTTGGAAAGTATAATAAAAATTGGATATAAAATAAGGGGAGATGAAAAATGGATATATCCAAATACTTAAATAGTAGTGAGTTGGATACTGGGGATCGGAGACCTCTCTATCTGCAAATTGCCCAAATCATTGCCCAGAAAATCCATAGCAATATCTTGCCCTCTGGGACCAAGCTTCCGCCAGAGCGGGAGCTGGCTGGTCTTTTTTCCGTTAGTCGCACAACCGCTATCAATGCCTATCGCAGTCTGGAGCAGCAGGGATTGGTATGGACAAAGGTGGGCAGTGGAACCTATGTAGCCAAAGCAGGTGCTACTGGGGCCACATCTCAAGTACCCTGGTCTCAGCTTTTTACCCCATATCCCCAAAACCCTTCGGCCTCGATCCTAAGAGAAATAGTGGCTACCCCTGCTCCAGGCACCATATCTCTTGCTGCTGGCATGCCTGATCCCAGCCTTTATCCTTTGCAAACATTTACTCAACTCTATAATATGCATATTGGACAAGCTAGCCCGGGCGATTTTGGTTATATCCCTATCGAGGGATATAGCCCCCTAAGAAAAGCTATTAGTCATATGGTTAAGGATAAAGGCATCGAGGCATCTCCAGAGGATATTATCATTATCTCAGGAGCTCAACAGGGTCTTTATTTGTTAAGTAAAGGTCTGCTTGAACCAGGCGATTATGTTATTATGGAGTCACCCACCTTCATCGGTGCAATCCAAGCATTTCACGCTGCTGGTGCTCGAATCTTAAGCTTACCCTTTTCAGAAGGCAACTACTTGGAATTGCTGGAGGACTATCTAATTCGCTACAGGCCGAAAATGCTGTATACCTTGCCCACCTATCAAAACCCTACTGGTAGAGTAATGCCGGAGCAAGAGCGGCGAGATTTAATAAACCTAGCAAAAAAGCATCGTCTGATTATAGTGGAGGACGACCCCTATAGCGATTTATATTACGGAGAGCAGCCCCCAGCTGCCCTTAAAGCCTTAGACTCCTATGGGGGAGTAGTGTATCTGGGCACCTTTTCTAAAAACCTATTTCCGGGCTTGCGCACCGGCTATTTAGTTGGTCCTCCCATTCTGATTAACCGTTTAGCAATGGAAAAACAGCTTATCGATATGCATTCAAACAATGTAGCCCAGTGGATGCTGACTAAATTTTTAAATGAAGGAGAGCTGGAGCAGCATTTAACCAGGGTGCGCAAAGAATATAAAAAGCGGAGAAACACCATGGCTAAAGCTCTGCGGCGTTTGTGTGGAAGCTACATTGAGTTTAACGAGCCAGAGGGCGGCTTTTACTTCTGGTGTAAGCTAAAGCAGGGGGGCAGCTCCCAGCGGCTTCTGCAGGATGCATCCAAAAATGGAGTCTACTTTGTGCCGGGGGATGCTTTTTATACTGTGCCCACCCGGGATAAGGAGTTTCGCCTCTGCTTTGTCACTCATCATGAGGAGGTTCTAGTAGAAGGCGTACAACGCCTGGCTAAAGCTCTTACTAATAAAGCTAGTAAAAATAAGGACAGCGACCTGCTGCCAAGTCAGGTTTGGCCACTAATTTGAAACCATATTATCGATAGGGGGGATTTCTATGAGGCTAAAGCTTAAAGAGGATTTCAACATTTCCATAGAGGTTGGTATAGCCACCTCATTTATTGTCTTAGTGCTGTTTACCTCTATATCCCTCAGTTTATTTATTTCCTCCTCTGTTAAACAGACTATGCGGGAGGATTTGCAAAAGCAGCTTCACAATGTGGTTTCAGTAGGCTCGCTAGTAATTCAGGGCGATGAACTGGATTTGCTTGTTGATCAGAGCCAAGAAAATAGTCCAGCATACTTAAATGTAAAAAAGCAGCTCCAGGCAGTTAGAGACAGCTCTCTAAATATTCGCCATGTCTACACTATGCGCATGGGAAGTAACCAGAGCTTTTACTTTATAGTGGATGCAGAGGAAAGCCTGGAGGAAATGAGTCATTTAGGTGAGGAATACCCTAATCCCACCGAATTGCAAAGAAAAATATTTACACATCCATCAGGAGCCTATGTGGAATCGGTCTTTAATACGGATCAGTGGGGAACCTGGCTATCCGGCTATGCCCCTATCTTTAACTCCCAGGGGGAGCTGGCTGGTATAATTGGAGCAGATATTTCTGCTGATGACTCAATCATGGCCTTTTGGGGAGCGCCAGACAAAATGGACAATCATGCCTTGCTGGCTTGTGAAGCGGCCTTGGACTGTCAACGCTTTTTGCAGGACTTTAATAAAGAAATGCTAGCAAAGAGGGGCTACCAATTTACTACTCGCATCGGTATTCATACGGGGGAAATGCTGGTGGGTAATATTGGAGCAGAAAATCGATTAAACTATACGGTAATAGGTGATCCAGTTAATGTGGCAAGTCGCCTAGAAGGCTTGAATAAAAACTATGGAACCCAAATTCTAATTAGTGAAGATACCTACAACCGAGTTAAGGATAAAATGCTTACGCGATTAGTTGACACCGTTACAGTGAAAGGGAAAAATACAGAGATGGTAATCTATGAGCTCCTTGACAGGAAAAGATAATAAAACAAAACGAGGTGTAAGGATGACAGACAAGAATAAAGAACTGATGCTAAAACTAATCGAAGAAAAAAGGCAAAAAAGCAGTAGTCAAAGAAATGATAAAAGAGGTATGGAAAGCGGTGTTGGAGGAAAGAGAAGTGGTATAAAACAGTATAAAAAGGGTGGACTGTTTGACAAATAGTGTTTTGACTCAAAACTTTTGAAAATAATTTAACGAGGTATAGAATATGAACAAGCTATTAAGTAATGGATTAAAATGCTTAGCTATTGCCATACTGGCGACCCAACTAACAGCTTGTGCCGCCAGCCAATTAGAGAAGAAAGAGCCTAAGACTGATAACCAAATAGTTAAGGTTGATCAGCTAGAACCAGAGCAACCAAAGCAGGCTATTCTAGTGGAGGATGGGGAAAGGATTGAGACCCGATTTTTGCCGCCTGAAGGCTTTCAACGGATTTCTGTGGAAAGTAACTCCTATGCAGAATATTTGAGAAGCTTGCCGTTAAAGCCCCACGGCTCACCAGTGCTCTACTACAATGGCACCGTTAAACATAATAACAACGTTTATGTGGCCGTTTTAGACATGAAGATTGGAGATAGGGATCTAGAGCAGTGTGCAGATGCTATTATGCGCCTCAGAGGAGAGTACCTGTATGGGCTTGGAGCCTATGAGAGCATTCATTTTAACTTTACCAATGGGTTTAGAGTAGATTATAGCAAGTGGATAGAAGGGTATAGGATAGTTGTAGATGGCAATCGCACCTATTGGGAGAAGAGAGCCCAGCCCTCTAATACCTATCAGGATTTTAAGCGTTACATGAACATTATCTATGTCTATGCCGGGACCATTTCCTTAGAGAAGGAGCTGATTTCAGTTGACTTATCCCAAATGGAAATTGGAGATGTACTTATCCAAGGAGGCAGTCCTGGTCATGCCGTAGTAGTTGTTGATATGGCAATCAGTGAAGCTACAGGAGAAAAGGTTTTTTTGCTAGCCCAAAGCTATATGCCAGCACAGGAAACTCAAATCCTGGTTAATCCAAATAACAGTGACTTGAGCCCTTGGTATGCCCTAAATCCTCAAGAAAACATTATTTTCACACCCGAATGGACCTTTAAAAGCAGTGATTTAAAAAGATTTCCTTAAGGAGCTGAGAGCGTTGAATACAAATTACAGATGGCAAGATGAGGCTACCAGGGTAGCCCAGGGTATTCGCACTAGAGTGTTGGAGCACACAATCAATAGCAATGGTGGTTATTTGAGTCAAGCTTGTTCAGCGGCTGAATTGCTGGCCACCATGTATATAAAGGTAATGAATCTGGGAAAGGTGGATAGCCCAATTGTTCCCCAGCCCTTTAAAGGGGTTCCCGGCCCTAATAATAGTGAGGCCTTTACTGGGGCAATTTTTAATGGCCCCCAAGGTCCTGAGTATGACCGCTTTATCCTATCTCCCTCCCAATATGCGCTAGTGCTGTATGCCCTATTAATCGAAGTAGGTAGGATGGCACCAGCAGGCTTGGAGCAATTCAATGTGGACGGCTACACTGTGGAAATGATTGGGGCCGAGCACTCTCCAGGCATGGAGGTAATGACCGGCTCCCTGGGGCAAGGTCTCAGTCAAGCTGCTGGTATTGCCATGGCTCGCAAGCTAAAGGGTGAACCAGGCAAGGTTTGGGTATTTATGTCCGATGGTGAATGGCAATCAGGCCAAAACTGGGAGGCCCTGCAAGCTATTTCCCATTACCAGCTGGACAACCTAGGTATCTATGTGGATGTCAATGGTCAGCAGTGTGATGGACCAATCTGTGATGTTATGAAGATGGACCCTTTCCACGACAGATTAACCGCCTTTGGTGCAAAGGTCTTTCAGGTGGATGGCCATGATTTGGACATGCTGGCCCAGCCAGCCTTCCAAGACAGGGAAGGCAAGCCAATTATCGTGCTGGCAAACACCAATCCCTGGCAGGACATGGAGCTGTTAAAAAGCCGCTATCCTAAGCTCCATTATGTGCGCTTTACTAGTGATGAGGAAAAAGCCCAGTATGCTGAGGCCTTAGATATTAGAAAAGCTAAAAGGAGAGTTGACTAATGGAAATACTATCGAAAATTCATGCCCGAAATCTAGTTCAGTGGGCAAAGGATAAACCAGAGGTATACGTGCTCTCCGCTGATCTGACCAGCTCTACGGAAATTGATATCTTTCGCCATACCTACCCAGAGCGGTTTTTATCTATGGGTATAGCGGAGCAAAATATGATGAGCTTTGCAGGGGGAATGGCCCGGGAGGGCTTTAGGCCCTTTATCCACACCTTTGCTGTTTTTATCTACAGGAGAGCCTATGACCAAATCGCCATGTCTATAGCCTACCCCAATCTACCAGTGCGGATGTTTGGCTTCTTGCCTGGCATTATGACACCTGGGGGAGCAACCCATCAAGCCATCGAGGACATCTCTGTGATGAGATCCTTGCCCAACATGACTATCCTGGAGTGTGGCGATGCAACCGACGTGGAATCGGTGTTAGATGTGGCTGATGCTGTCAATGGCCCGGTATATGTGAGAATGCTAAGAGGTGAGATTCCCCGCCTTTTCCCTAAAACTGAGCCTATGGAGCTGGGCAAGTCTAGACTTATTAGCCAGGGAAGTGACCTGGTGCTTTTGACCAGTGGCATTTGTACCGAGGAAGCTCTGCGGGCAGCCAAGGCTTTAAAGGCTAGAGGTATTGCTATTCACCACAGGCATATTACCACCCTTAAGCCCTTTGATGATGCAGCTGTCATGGAGGCAATAGCCCAATCTAAGTATGGTGTTATCACTATGGAGAATCACTCCATCATCGGTGGATTAGGCACCATAATAGCTGAAAAAATGGCCGAGGCAGGCATGGGTAAACCGTTGATTAGAATAGGACTTAAGGACACCTTTGTCCATGGTGCAAGTAAGCAGTATCTGCTAAAGGAATATGGGTTAGATGCCATGGCTCTAATTGCTGCCATAGAAAAGACCACTGGAGCCCAGCTTAAAATCCAGGAAGATGAGCTGACAGACGCCTTTGTGGTGGAGGTTCATAGTGAAGCAAAGCCGGAAGCGCTTTAATTGGAGAAGTGAAAGGAGCTTATGGAATGTTTTTTTCAGGTAACAGCAATTTAACTCTACCCTGTGACAGGTTTTCAATTATTTATAGAGTTTTTGGCACTGAGCAAGAGGCTTATGAAAAGGCCAAGGATATTTGTCTTGAGCAAACGGTGGAATTTCCCGCAGAGCTGGTTCCTGAGGGTATCATAGCCGACCATATTGTGGGCAAGATAGAATCCTTTACCGCCTATGATGAAGCTAGCTACAGGGCTGAAATCAGCTTTCCAGTTGAAGGCGCCGCCAATGAGCTTACCCAGCTTTTGAATATGATTTTTGGAAATATTAGCATTAAGCCTGGAATCCGCGTTGAGGATTGGGAGCTGCCCCAGTCAATTTTGGACAACTTCAAGGGGCCGCGTTTTGGAAAAGAGGGCTTAAGAGAGCTTTTGGGAGTGGAAAAAAGACCGCTGCTCTTTACTGCTTTAAAGCCAATGGGTCTTAGAAATGAAGAGCTGGCAGAGCTGGCCTACAAATTTGCCCTGGGCGGAATCGATATCATTAAGGATGATCATGGTCTTTCTAACCAAGCCTTTTCTCCCTTTGACGAGAGAGTTAAGCTATGCGCCGAAGCGGTACATAGAGCTAATAAGGAAACGGGCTACAGCTGTATCTACATGCCTAATATCACTGCTCCCTATAGGGAGGTAGTTAATCGGGCTAAAGCTGCCAAGGAGCTAGGAGCAGGGGGACTTTTAATATCTCCCGGGCTGACTGGATTTGACGCAATGAAGGAAGTTGCAGAGGACGATGCCATTGCCCTGCCTGTAATAAGCCATCCAGCATTTCAGGGTAGCTACGTATTCGGAAATAATGGCATCTCCCATCAGCTGCTTTTCGGTAAAATAGCGCGACTATCAGGGGCAGATGGAACTATTTATCCAAACTTTGGCGGACGTTTCTCCTTTAGCGTTGAAGAGTGTACCAGTATCGCTCAGGCGGCCAGCACTCCCATGGGCAAGCTAAAAGCTATTTTCCCCTGTCCTGCAGGGGGGATGAGCCTGCAGAGCATCCCCCAATCCTTGAAGATTTATGGCAATGATGTGATATTCCTGGTAGGGGGAGGTCTGTTTAAGAACGGACCAGACATAGTAGAAAACAGTAGATTTTTTAAAAGTCTAGTGGAGCAGGTGCCTGCTACTACTAATAACTAAAAAAATCAGCTATTAAGCCTTGGATAGTATCTATCTCTCCTATTAAACCATGTCCTCCCTGTTCAAAGGCTGTGAGCTTAGAGTGCTTTATATGGCTATGGACATGCTCTGCGTGTTCATAGCCTACCAGCATATCGTCTTTAGCATGAAACACAATTGTAGGAGTTAGTATCCCTTCCATTGCCTCACCACTTAAAGGCTTAATGTTTGCCTCATGGAGATTGCCAGGTAGACGAGGGCTCATTGGATTCATAATATTTAGCATTTCATCAGCCAATTGCTTTTTGTCTAATGGAAGCTGCTCATATATTTCTTGAGAGACCCCAACCATTTGAAGAAATTGGGCTCTAAACATCTTGAGAGTGGCCCAGTAGGCGAAATCAGAGCTTTGGATAGCATTGATTATTTTTGTACTCAGAGGAATATGATCTCCCATATACATTGAAACTGCGGATATTAAAATTAGCCCCTTGCTTCTGTCAGGATAATCTAGGGCAAACTGCATTGCCGAGGGGCCACCTGCAGAAACACCTACCACAAGAACCTGCTCTATTCCCAAGTGATCAAGCAATGCAGCATAGAGAGCAGCTTGACTTTCTACTGTAGAGTCCTGCAAAAATGGGGAGCTAAGATAGCCAAAACGGGATATGGATATAAGCTGATAGCCATCTCCCAAAAAGGCTTTGCCCATAAAAAGCCCTTGATCATACCCGCCGCCTGCTCCATGAATCATCAGAACAGGAGTGCCCTGTCCTGACATAGCGTACTCTATCTGGCCTTTATTGGTCATTAAGAGCTCACTACCAGATTGTACTCTTTGTCGAGCATAGGCCATATCACTGCGATAGGTTGGATAAATTGTTAAAGCGAAGATAAGTAGCAAAAAGACTACTATTGAAAACATAAATTTTTTCATGTCAAAACTCCTTTGGAATTTTTTGCTCACTCAACAATCTGCCGAAGAGTAATATACCAAATAACACTAGTTTTTGTCAACAAAACACTAACTGGTATAATAAACTTGTAGAAGAGGACACTAAAAGTGGATTATCAAGAAAAAAAGTAGATTAAATAAGGATGAAGGAGTACATTATGAATACAAAAAACACGGTAATCAAAACAGGCTGGAATTTTGACAATAGCTACGCCCGTCTGCCTAAGCTGTTTTTTTCCACTCTTAATCCAACCCCGGTGGCAGCACCTAAGCTAGTTGCTTTTAATAGACCCCTGGCCGATTTTTTAGGCTTAAATCAAGAGGAGCTACAAAGGGAAGAGGGGGTGGAGGTTCTAGCGGGCAACCGAGTTCCCGAAGGTGCTAGACCCCTTGCCCAGGCTTACGCAGGACATCAGTTTGGCCACTTCACCATGCTAGGGGACGGGCGGGCGATCCTGCTGGGGGAGCAAATTACTCCCACTGGTCAGCGGATGGATATTCAGCTAAAGGGCTCAGGCAAGACTCCCTACTCCCGAGGTGGAGACGGCAGGGCAGCTTTAGGACCAATGCTTCGGGAGTATATAATCAGTGAAGCTATGCATGGACTAGGCATTCCCACAACACGCAGCTTGGCAGTAGTAACAACGGGGGAGAGGGTAGTACGAGAAACCATGCTAACAGGTGCAATTTTAACCCGAGTAGCTGCTAGCCATCTGCGGGTGGGCACCTTTGAATATGTTTCCCAGTGGGGCACAGTAGAAGAGCTGCAAAGCTTAGCCGACTATGCCCTACAGAGGCATTTTTCTCAGGCTATTTCCAATGATGAAAATCCCTATTTAGTATTGCTTAAAGAGACTATCAAAGGTCAGGCTAGTCTAATAGCTAAATGGCAGCTAGTGGGCTTTATTCACGGAGTAATGAATACGGACAACACCACCATCAGTGGAGAAACCATCGATTACGGGCCCTGTGCCTTTATGGATTCCTATGACCCCAAAACGGTTTTCAGCTCAATCGACCGTCAAGGGCGCTATGCTTACGCTAATCAGCCCAATATAGCTGCCTGGAATCTGGCTCGCTTTGCTGAAACCCTACTGCCCTTGCTGGACAAAGAGGAAAAACGAGCAATTCAAATAGCCCAGGATGCCATTTCTGAGTTTGCGGAGCTATATCGATGCAATTGGCTTTCGGGAATGCGGAGTAAGCTGGGTATCTTTAACCAAGAGACTGGGGATGAGTCGCTGGTTGAAGACTTGCTTAATCTGATGCATAAGTTTAAGGCTGACTTTACCAACACCTTCCTTGCACTGACCAATAACCAACTGGAGGAGGGAAGCTTGTTTGCCAGTGCTGAATTCGACCAGTGGCACAAGCTGTGGCAGTCCAGGCTGACCAGACAGCAGGAAACCAGTGAATCTTCTCAACAGCTGATGAAAAAGAGCAATCCTGCAGTGATTCCCCGCAATCATCGGGTGGAGGAAGCCTTGGCAGGAGCAGTGGAACACCAGGATTACAGTATTATGGAGAGGTTGCTTCAGGTGCTGGAAAGACCCTTTGTCTACTCAAAAGAAATGATGGAATACACCAGGCCCGCTGCTGAAACAGCCAAACCCTATCGAACCTTCTGCGGTACCTAAAATTATTTAAAAAAATGGCAAGATGACCCCAATTTAAAGGAGGTCATCTTTTTTTTTAGGAGAATAGAATTATTGTGTCGATAATTTGGTTTTGGTGAAGGAAAAGAGGGGTTGCTTATGTCAGCTTGGATTGAAATAAACCTAGATAATTTAAAAAGCAATATTTGGGCGGTGCGGCAGCGAATTGGGCATCAGGTCAAGCTGATGGCTGTAGTCAAAGCTAATGCCTACGGTCATGGAGCAGTGAAAATTGCTCAGACCTGCGTAAAGAATGGAGTTGACTGGTTGGCGGTGGCCAGAATCCAGGAGGGGATTGAGCTGCGACAGCATGGTATAACTGCTCCTATTTTAAATCTGGGTGCCACACTGCCCCATGAGATTTCCCTGCTCAGGCGCTACGCCATAACCCCTTCGGTTTTGGATCAGTCCTTTGCCGAAGCCTTGGAGAAATGGGCCAGAAAAAACAAGGAAAAGGTAAAATGCCAGATACGGATAGATGTGGGGTATGCTGGCCTGGGATTGACACCCCGGGAGATTCTTCCCCTGTTATATCAGCTCTTAGACTCAGAATGGCTTGAGATTGAAGGGCTGTACACCCATATTTCCTCTGCCTACAGAGATGACCAGGAGCTAATTGCCAGAGACTTAGACAGGTTTGATTACCTGCTGCAAGAAATTGAGGATAGAGGTATGAGCATTCCATTAATTCATGCAGTGAGCAGTCCCGGTATTATTAAGCTACCTCAAGCCTATTATCACATGGTTCGTTCTGGAACCAGCCTTTATGGGATGCCCTCCTTTAAGGATCAGGAGGATTGGGGGCTCAAGCCTCTAATGCAGCTGAAGGCAAAAATAGTAGCCATAAAGCATTTGGAGCAGGGGAGCATAACTGGCTATGAGAACAGCTATCAGCTGGATTCACCTACCCGCCTAGCCACCCTTTCCATAGGCTATGCCCACGGCTTATTTATATTTTTGCTACAGCAGGGCAGAGTGTTGGTGGGCAATAAGTACGCCCCTATTTTTGGCAAAGCATATATGAGCCATATGTTTATAGATGTTACCCATATACCCGATGCCCAAGTGGGTCAAGAGGTGGTGATTATGGGAGCCCAAGGAGGCCAGTCTATCTCAGTGGAAGAGCTGGCTGTCCAAGCAGGCTTTGACCCGGTTTACTGTGATGTGATTGGTCTGCTAACCCAGCCCCTGCCTAAGGTCTACATAGAAAACACTAAGGGCAAGCTGCCAATAGTTGAGGTAGTTAGGTCAAAAGACTATAAAGGAGAGGATTCAAATGGCACCTTTAGATAGCTTTATAGTGATGGAAAGAGAATTTATGCAGGAGCATACATGTGATATAAGGATTTTAAGTAAGGATCATCTAGACCAGGTGGCCCAGCTCCAGGATACTGTGGTTGAGGGCATGAAGGATAAAAGCTTATTTTTCCCGCTAACTCTTGAGGAAATAAGCTATATCTTAACAGATCAAGGAGGAATAGCCTTAGGGGCCTTTGTTAAAGATCGACTGATAGGCCTTCGCTGCCTCTATTTTCCCCGGGACAGGGAAGACAACCTGGGAAAAGACATAGGCTTGTCCCAGGAGGCCTTAGCTCAGGTAGCCCATTTAGAAGCCAGTTTCGTCCATCCAGCTTTTCAAGGTAACTCTCTCCAGAAAAAAATGACAGCCCTACTCTTTAATAATCCATCTCTGTTAAAAGGTCAACGATTTCTTCTAGCCACAGTTATGCCCCATAACAGCCCCAGTATTATTGATAAATTTGTCCAAAGCATGAGAATAGTAGCTTTAAAAGAAAAGTATGGCACCGGGTGGAGATATATCTTTTTCCGAGATATGCAGCAGCCATTGGGTGAGAGCAACTCTAAGGCTGATAATATTGCTGTTTCTCCAGCAGACATTGCCAGGCAAATGGAACTATTAGCAGAAGGCTATCAGGGATTAAGCTACGAAAAGTCAGCTCCAGGAATCACTATTAATTATGCTAAATAGTGCAAGTCAAATACATATTTTAGCCACATATCCCCGCTTATTGCAGGATAATCCCATTATGTTAACAGCTTTGACCAGACGTGATATTATTCAATTGGATATGTATGTTTTGAAAAGCTTTTTGTTTTTCTAAAGTGGGGGTGATTTACGATGAGACCTGAGTTGCAAAAGCAAGTAGATAATCAGGAGTTTGCTACTGTCACTATTAGTGAGTGGGATAATACTGAGATGCAAGCCCAGGACTATACCCAGATTTTTAATGAGCTTAAAGAAGAATTTCAGGGACATTATGAGCGGTCTTTACAGGACCCTGAGTTTCTCGCTAGTTATCCCGATTATACCCTCAGACTCCAACAAAAGCTCCAAGAAAAAGTAGATAAGGAAAAGCTTAATAAGAACTTTATCAAAGAGATGCTGCTACAAATGGAGACGGAGATAACAAATGGTAAAGGTGGCCCTCTTGCCGCCACATTAAAACAGCAGCCTGACAAGCGCCTTTTTGATAATTCAGTGAAGAAAAAGGTAGAAGGCAAGGGTAAGTGGGGGCGTAACTTTAAGATTACCACTGACTTTTTTGCAAATTATGCTACATCTGAGCATGACAGCGATGCTCCCGGCTTTTTAAAGAAAGCTTGGATTCATACTAAATCTTTATTTGGAGCGGAGATAAAGAGAAATGCACCCAGTGTACCCTTTAACGATAATTTAACTATTTTTAATGCGCTGGTGACCCAAAAGAAAGAAAATGGTAAGAGGATGTTTACCATAAAATCAGATAACCAAGGGATTAGTTTGTTCTTTTCTAAGATGGATCCAGAAACAGGGAAATCCTGGGGGAAATCTCTTTACTTAAATAATGCATCTTTTTACTATAAATACAATATAACCGATGACGAAAATATGGAGGATACTCCCTCCTTAAAAGCTAATAATTTAAAATTAGATTATAAAGGATTCCACTTTTATATAAAAATGATTAAGGGAATTTTTGATGATAGGGATACCATTCTATATGTTGAAAACTGTTTAGTAGATCTTCCAAACACAAACATATTTACCAACTGTGACGGAACAGTAAGCAGTTTGAAGATAAGCAAGGAAGGGCTTAAATGGAAAAACGCCAGTATCAATGCAGATAATATTAAAATAGGAAATATTGCTGAATTTAAAAAAGTGTTGCTGGCATTTAACAAAGATACAGAAGATAGCAAGGCAAACATACAGGTTTTGTTAGGAGAGGTAGACTTTGACTTTGGACCTAAGCTGAATAATGTCGAAGCAAACTACAACCCTAATAACGGGGACTTCTCAGTTGATATAGCTGATGTGAATATTCCTCTCAGCTCTAAGGTGATGGGAATGGATTTAACAGTTACCAATCTGCACGCATCAGTAAACAACCTGGCAGTATCAACTGATAACGCCGCCTTTTCTTTGATTGTTAAAAATGATTTCTTTGATAATTTCCAGGTGACAGGTAATGTTGAGAAGCTTTCTTGGTCTAATCAAGGAGTGGATTTTGAGACAATTACTGCTAACTTGGAAAATAAAGTGAAAATTGGTGGCTTTACCTTAGATAAAACTCAATTAACCATAGAGAAAAATAAATCTAACCTTAAAACTATTACCGTTAACACAGGTATCAAGCAGGATATTGGTGGTGTAGAAACTAATGTATCTGGAGAGCTTAGAGCAATTGAAACAGGTGAAGGCAAGTGGGATATTCTGGTGGGGGGAGAAAAGGGAGCTACAGGCAACATTGGTTTTCAGGGAGATTTGTTTGCGTTAAATTTAGAGGGAGAAGGCATTACTTATAGTGACCAAGGCAAACAAATAGAAACGATAGACCAGCAGGGAAATCAAGTGCAGGTTCGGGAGCGGGAGCTAAAGGCCAAGAAGCTTAAAGGAACAGTAAACGCCCTAGACACAGAGCTAAGCGCCACCTTAGATGACTTCCAGTCCGACGGCAAAACCCTGTCCTACAGCAAGCTAACCCTAAGGGGAGCGAACTTTAAGATCGGAGACTACTTTGAAGTATCCCAGCTGGTGATGACAGAAGAGGCAAAGCAACTAGCCACATCAGATGGAGAAGCACAAAAGACCAGCACCAAGTATAAGATTGAAGTATTAAAAGCCAAGCTGGGCTTTGACAAGCTGGGTACAGAGCTAGACCTAAAGGGAGAAGCCCTGGTAGAGAAGAATCTGCTACCAGAAGCAGAAAAAACAGACAGTGAAGCTGTAGAGGGAGCAGGGAAAGAAGAGCAAAAGAGCCAGACCGGTCTAACCCTGAAGCTGACAGGAGAAAACAAGCTACAGATAGGCGACTTTAAATTTGATACCACCATAAAAGAACTAGAAATGAACACAGTGACCCAAAAAGGCAGTGTGAAAGAAGCCACTGTCTCTTTAAGTCTGCCCTTTGGAGAAAAAGGTGCCCCCACCAGTGCAGAGGAAGTAATCCCAGACCAAGTGGAAGGCACAGCAAAATCCCTGCAGGCAGACATCAGCGGCACCCTGTACAACCTGACCTGGGAACCAAATAAAGTTACCTATGAGAAGATAGATGGGACATTAAACGCAGGACTAAGCTTGTTAGACCTACAGGTGGGAGCCAATGCGCATATACTTATTCACAAGCCCACAGAAAAGACTAACGAAGCAGTGATTACCGGAGATATAGCAGTACAAAAAGGCAAAAGCTTTAGCGGTAGCCTGACAGGAGCCAAGATTACCGCCACAGAGATAGAGCCAAAAGTGTGGAACTACAACCTAACAGGAATAGACAAAGACGGAGCAAAGGCTGCCCTAAGCATGCAGGCAGGCATATTTGGGTTGAATTTAGCAGGAGAAGACATCACCTACAGCGACCAAGTCAGCAGCGAAAGAAAGAGAGACGACCAGGGTAAGCTGGTGCGAGAGCGGCAGTTTAATGCAAAAAAACTTGAAGGAACAGTAAACGCCCTAGACACAGAGCTAAACGCCACCTTAGATGACTTCCAGTCCGACGGCAAAACCCTGTCCTACAGCAAGCTAACCCTAAGGGGAGCGAACTTTAAGATCGGAGACTACTTTGAAGTATCCCAGCTGGTGATGACAGAAGAGGCAAAGCAACTAGCCACATCAGATGGAGAAGCACAAAAGACCAGCACCAAGTATAAGATTGAAGTATTAAAAGCCAAGCTGGGCTTTGACAAGCTGGGTACAGAGCTAGACCTAAAGGGAGAAGCCCTGGTAGAGAAGAATCTGCTACCAGAAGCAGAAAAAACAGACAGTGAAGCTGTAGAGGGAGCAGGGAAAGAAGAGCAAAAGAGCCAGACCGGTCTAACCCTGAAGCTGACAGGAGAAAACAAGCTACAGATAGGCGACTTCAACCTAGGTATGACTCTTAACCAACTGGATTTGGATACGGCAAGGAAAAAGGGTAAGGTCAAAGAAGCGGCAGCAGACATGGATTTATCCTTAGGTGAAGCATCTAAGGTTGTTCTAGCTGGTAATGTGGAAAACTTCCAATGGGAGCCAGGGAAAAAGCAATTTGATAAGATCTCAGGAAACCTTAATGCGGATATTAATCTGTTTGCTCTGCAAATTAAGAATAATACCCATGCTTCCATTGAGTTATATGATAAAGAAGCTGGATTGCGCAGGGTGAAGATTGAGCAAAACCTTAACCTCATTGCCGGCAACCCTGAAAATGTGGGAGCAACTGGTGAAATAACTGATGGTGAGCTAGTTGCCACAGAAACCAGCAAGGAAAACTGGGACTATGAACTAAACGGTGCTCCCATTAAAGAACTTACTAATGCTCGGAAAAAAATGAAGGCCAGTGCTCATCTGCAGCTAGGTGACCTAGGCTTAGATGTAAGCATGGAAGGGCTTAGCTACCGAGATGTTCTAAACACAGAAACAGAAATGCGGGAGCGCAGCTTAAAGGCAGAAAAAGCCTCTGCCTCTCTGTGTATTTTAGATAATAGCATAGAAGGAAACTTTAAAGATTTAAAATATGATGATAAGGGCTGGTCGTTTAAAGAGCTGAGCTTTGCTTTGGGTAACAACTTTACCCTAGGAAATTATTTTTCTGTCGCCACAGGTAAGCTAACTGTAATTCCTCCAGAGAAAGATGAAGAAAAAGCCATTGAGCAAGTTGACGCAGAGGTGGATATTAATCAGGCTACTCTAGATTTGGGAATTGCCAAGTACACCTTATCCATGAAGGGGAGTGCCAAAAACTTAGCTGCTAAAGAAGTGGAAAAGGAAGGCCAAAAGCTGACATTGCCTGATGGTTGGCTATTTAATTTTAGCTCAATTAATTCTGAGTTCAAGCCGGGAGATGATGCAGCCAATAGCACATTAAAGAGCTTTGGTTTATCTTTAAACATGAATGAATTTGAGCTCAACACCCAAGAAAGAAAAGGAAAGCTGAATAGAGCAGGCTTCACTGGCAATTTATTTAATACCACCTTTTCAGGTTCAGTTAAGGATCTTTCCTGGGATGAAAAGGGCTGTCAGCTAGGGCAGTGGGAAGCTACCGTGCCTAAGGTGACTATTGGAGAATTAATTAATGTAGGCAGTACCACCTTTACCATGAAACAAGAAAACGGACAAACTGTAAGAAGATTGACTTCTGAATTAGTCAGTATTAATTATCCTCAGGGAAAGACTGGCTTGTTTGGTAAAGCAACTAGTATGAGCTATGATCTTGAAAAGGAGATTTTTACAGCCGACACTCTAGGATTTACAGTAAATATTGCTAAAAATGCGCTAAAGGTTAGCTTGAATAAAGTAAATATAAGTAAGCAAGGCTTTAAATTTGCAGGGCTTGCTAGCAAACTATCTTTAAATCTCTTTGAAGGTGCTATTTCTATTAATGAAATAGGACTAGAAACTGGTGAAAACAACACTGACAGTGCATTAGAAGAACTAAAATTTAGTGGCTCTGTTGCAATAGCGGTAAGTGGAATTGAATTTAATACTAATAATGCTGTACTAATTAAAAAACTAGGCGACAAGAAAAATAACTATAGCGGCATCATTAATGACCTAACTATGTCAATTGGTGGAATGCCAGGATTTACAGCGCACACTGTGACATTTGATAATAATAAGTTCCAATGTTTGTTTGCAAGTGCAAAGTCTTTAAATGAAAATATTGATACTTTTCCAAATTTACTAAACCCATTAGATACTGCCTTGTTTGGTCTGAAAAAGCTGTTTAGTAGAATTAATATTATGCCTCAGGGACTTAGCTATACAAGAGGAGAAGGTTTTAAGCTTTTAAAAATTCCTCAAGAGCAAATTCCGGACCAGCCGTTAGAAGATAATATGGGTGAGGACTTTAAATATCTTAAAGGAAATCTTAAGTTAAGTGACTTGGAAAATAGTGATGTAAAATTTGATTTAAAGTTTCCAGAAAAGTTCGATGAAAAGGATCCAATAAACTCGGCGTTCAATTTTCTAAAATTAAAAGCAGGTATATTTGATGTAGGTTTTGCCAGTATATATGTTGGCTTTACACCAGGGTTTGGGTACAAATTTTCCAGTCAAAAATTAAATCCTAAATTAAAAAATGCAAATGGGCAGGAAACAGTTGCCCTTAGTGGTGATGTGGATCTTTCTGGAATAGCCTATGCAGAAATAAATGCTGGCATTCAATTGGGACTTAGTTTATTTGGAGCAGGAGCCGAGGTATATGGTCAGGCAATTGCAGACTTTAAAGCCGATTCAAGTAAGCTTAACATGGATTTAATGAAAGAGGATCAAGGTTATAGGCTGGTAGGAGATGAGAATAGCTTAATAGTACCTCTTAAAGCAAAAATAAGTGCTCAGCTGGGTGCTAGAGCTGTATTGAAGGTGTTGGGGAAAGATAAAAAATTAAAGGATGTGGTTTTTTCCAAAACAAAGAAAACCTTTGGATATCTTACTGGTAAATACAAATACAACCTGGGTTCAGCTCAAAATAAACTAATAACACTAGAAGAACTAAAGTTTACTCCTCAAGAAGATATCAAAGATAAAATCATGTCTCTACAGGACGGAAACCAAGAAGAATATAAGGAATTGCTAAAAAAGGCGGATGCCTTGCTGTTGCCACCAGATGAAAATTCGGAATCCCCTAGAGAATTGTGGGTAGAGGAAATTCAGAAAGCCACAGATGAAGTGGAGCAAGAGCTTGTAAATAGCCGAAATGACGCCTACATAATCCAAGTTGAGTTAATTGAGTATAGTGCTAAGACTAAAACAGATCTAGAAGAAGCTAAAAAACATATTAAGAAACACGAATATAGACTAAAAAATGAAGAGCTGTTTCAAGAAGGCTTGCAAAATTGGAATCCATCTCAGAAAAATCTGCCAACCTATGAACAATATGATTTAAGTGCCCTTGGCAGATTAAAGACCTACTTAAATTACTTTAAAGGTATTCCAAGTTCTATAAGAAATATAAAAAATTCTTATAGTGACAGAAACTATAAAGTTATGCTAATAACATTACAGAATATGGTTAAAAAGGGTAAAGAGGTTTTTAGCGAGAAACCACCTAAGGTTAGAATATCAGATGGAAATGATTTCTATGAAACAATGGTACCTGGCACTGGAGCTTATAGTATATTTCAAAAAGAACTAAAAAATGAAAAAAATGAACATGGCATAAGAGGAGTTCATAAAGAAGTTAGCAAGAAATTGAGAAATACAAGCTGGCTTAGCGATAATTCTTTGAGTGATAGCACGCGAATGGTTCGTTGGCTAGCCTACGAAAAGCTAGTACAAGACAATTATGGACTAAATCAAAGTCCAGTTAATTTTAAGGACGCTGTGTTTAAAGCTGGCGATAGGAAAGTTACCCGTAGTGAGGAAGATGCGATTGATTCTTTAAATAGATATGCCGCAAAAATATTACGGGAGCATTATCAGTATAAATATGATGTGGCCCCGAGATCTGTGAATACTGGATTTGATTCTATAACTTATCCATCAAGAAGTATAAAGGACCGAAATGTTATGTTAAGTCATGAGACATTGCAAAAAATCTATTCAAGTAATGCAATAAAAAAAGCCCTTGAAGAAATAAACCGAATTACAGCTACCAATTACCAAGGAAATGAAGAATCCACAGAGCAAAGTCCAGAGCTTAAAGAAAACAAAGAAATAAAAGATATGCTAACTGATGGAAGTCTTGATAAGACAAAAAGAAATGCACTGAAAAAAATGCTAATTCATAAATTTGTCAAAAAGCATACTCACAGTAGAATAAGTTTTTACCAGCAGAAGTTTGAGCTGACGGAGGTTAAAATTGAACAATATAAAACTGCCATTGAGGTTCTCAATAAACAACAGCAAGAGCTTGCTGACAGAAAAGATGCTTTGCAACAGTTGCTCGCAAGGAAAATCGAACTAGTTAGTGGTGGCCCGATCGTTAGATCAATTACTGATGCTATAGACAAAAACAAGACGGACAGCCAAACAATAAGCAAAAGCAGACTTGCAGTGAATACAGAAGTTAATAGTCAGACCAGTAAGATTGAAGGGCTAGTTCAGGAGATTAAGACGGCTTACAAGCAGGACGAGAAGGAGTTTGAGGCAAATCCTGCTACAGAACATTTTTTAAATAGTCTTAACCAAGATTAAGTAAACTATAAGGTAGGGGGAATCACACCATGATTATGGAAAAAGTAAAAGAATTATTAGCCAACAAAGAACTAAACTACTTTCAAGGAGACGGCATTGTCAAGTTTGATGTGGAAGGGGAGCGGGGTAGCTGGCAGACATTTATCCGGGTGCTAGAGGAAGAAAACCTGGTGGTAATCTACTCTCTATTTGGTTATAAAGTACCTGCGGAAAAAATGCAAGAGGTGGCATTACTACTGACAGACATCAATTTCGGTCTAAAAATAGGTAACTTTGAGCTGAATCGCACCAGTGGAGAAATGCACTTTAAGACTTACTTAAATATGAGTGAGGAGGAGCTAAAACCAGAGTTTATTGAAAGAGCACTCTTTATTAATGTGCATACTATGGATAATTATCTTCCAGAAATCTTAAAGGCCACAGTCGTCTAGCCAAAAAATCTTAGAAGCCATCCTGGGGTATTTCTTGCTATATAGAGCAAGATCTATCTCCAAGGGTGGTTTTTGTTTAAAGAATAGCTAAAGGAAATTTTAGCTTATCTTTAAAAGGATAATAGGAGAATAAGTCGAAAATAGTAGAATAAAATAAAAGAAAGGAATAATTGGTGAAATTACCTTTTTAAAAGGTGAGTGATGGTGAATGACAAACAGTCTAGAAAAAGATATTAGAAAAGCTATCAAGAACTCCAAGGAAGAGCTTTTTATGGGTCTATGTCATGATTTGAAAGCACCCCTTCAGACTATGCTGGGCTTTAATGCTATGAACCTGGATAAGCTTAACCAAATAATAGAACCTGCTATAGATCATACAGATGATAGGTCGAATCGAACAATGCAGCAGCTTTACAGAAATATCAATATTATTGAAGAAGAAGGCATTAGACTCACCAGCATGATAGATAATTTGCTAGATATGTATTGCCTTGAGCAAGAAGAGGTTTACTATAATCTAGTTCCGTGTAGAGTAAGCGACCTACTTAGTCAGACTGCTGAAATGATGGAATCAGCCTGTGCGTCCAAAGGGCTGGAGTGGACATTGGTAATGGAGGATTCGCTGCCATTAATTCTGGTGGATCGACAGTGGATTAATAGAGTCCTGGAGAACCTACTTTCTAATGCTGTAAAATTTACTGAAACGGGTAGCATAAAATGCACAGTAACAGGATCTGCCGATAAGGTGAAGTTTGTTATTGAGGATACGGGAGTTGGGATACCTCAAGAGTATCAGCATAAAATATTTGCCAAGTTCGTAAAGGTTCAAGGTGCTGGCAACCAAAAGGGAATAGGATTAGGGCTGGCAATTGCAAGGAATATTGTTGAGAAGCATGGTGGACATATTTGGCTAGAAAGCTATTTGGAAAGGGTAGCAGATTTTGCTTTACCATTCCGGTCTGTAAATAGAAAAATCTTTAAATGTAAGGGGGGGACGGGGTGCTTCAGGCAGTGTTGGTAGACGATGAGGAGCTTTCATTAGAGCAGCTTTCCTATGTGTTAGCAGGACAAGCAGGGGTTAGCATAATAGGCAGCTATGTGGACCCTATTATGGCAATAGAGTACATAAGAAATGCGAAGCCGGATATCGTCTTTGTTGATGTTTCCATGCCATGCATTAACGGCTTTCAGCTGGTAAAGGAAATAGTAAGCGAAAGCTATCACCCCTATGTGGTATTTGTCACTGCCCATAGTCAATATGCTATTAACGCTTTTGAGGTAGAGGCCGTTGATTATGTGCCTAAGCCCATATTTAAGGATAGAATAGAAAAGGCTCTGCTTAAAATTAGAAAACGGTTAAATGCCACTCCTACACACAATATTGTAAAACCTGCTAATGAGATTACAAGTAAAGTGAAGGTTGATGACCTAAACTGTTTTCCCGTTGAGGATAATGGAGCTATTACTCTTCTTGATTTTAACGAAGTATACTATTGCACTGTAGATAGCAAGACTACAACAGTTCATACAGCAAAAAAAATGTATACAGTAGCCACCACCTTATCTAAGCTAGAAGAAAACTACAGCACCAAGCCCTTTTTCAGATGTCATAAAAGCTTTATAGTTAATTTAAACCATGTGGAGAAGATTATCCCCATGTTTAATCAAAACCACATTATCATGCTGCGCAATATGAAAACAGAGATTCCAGTTAGTAGACATTACTTAAAGGGACTAAAGAGCATCCTCAAGCTAGATACAACTCGTTAGCCTACATAGAGCCTGTCTGAATAGACCTTCAGTCTATCAGACAGGCTTTTCACTTTACCCGCCAAATATGCAACAAATCCAGCTATAGAGCATCATATCCCCAATTGATTGCAGAATTATTTATTTGATGGCATCATTAATATGAAAGAAAATAGAAAAAAAGTGGTGGTTTAGATGTATAAGCTGCTAATTCTAGATGACGAGCACTACAATCATATTTTGCTAAAGGATATTCTTGAGGATTATCCTGCCCGTTTTGAGGTAATTGAAGCCCAGCTTGGCGATGTTGGCTTGGAGCTGATAATTAAAGAAAAACCGGATCTGGTTTTTTTAGACAGGATGCTGCCAATTATTAACGGGCTAGAAATCTGCCGGATAATTAAAGGTAGACCAGAGCTAAAAGATACTAAGGTAGTTGTCATCTCCGCTTTAAAATTGAGTCCCCAAGATCAGGAATGTTTGGCTGATGCGTATCTGCAAAAGCCCTACAATTCCCATGAGATCAAAGATACGCTAAAACGATTGCTGGAGAAAAAGGTGATACTGTGAGGACAGAAGATAAGCTATTTAAAGCTAGAGTAAGCCGTCATTTACTGTTTAACGGCTTGAATTCGGCTATGGCACTTTGTCGCAGAAATCCTGAGGATGCATCTAGACTATTGGAATCCCTATCTCATTGCTTGCTCTATGCATCTGAGGACAAGCCAGAGCTGGTGCCCTTAGCTGATGAAATAAGCTTTACTAAGAGCTATCTTCACATACAATCAGTACGCTTTGGACAGCGGCTACAGGTTCACTATAAAATATCCGATGTGTCTGGCAGAGTCCCTGCCTTTTCTCTTCAGCCAATTCTAGACAATGTATTTAGCCATGTCATGCTCCGGACTAGAGAGAATGTAGCCTTGTCTATAGAGGTAAGTAAGGGAGAGCATGGCAATATTCTGAAGGTTAAAGACAACCAGGTGGGCATGGAGATAAATCAGCTAGGAAGCTTTTGGCAGCGCTATTCAGGGCGATCGCTTCATCAGCTTAATCAGAAGCTACAGGTTCATGGAATGAAGGAGCTTGCTATTGACAGTCAAAAGGGAAGTGGCACCTGTGTAACTATCCATGTAAAGCATTGAGGAGTGATGCCTTTGAGAGAGGTAGATAAAGAATCTAATAAAAAACCAAAGGAGCACCACCCCAGCGACAAAGATAGCTTGAGACAGGGTATAAATACTAATAGTAAAGAGTT
>CAYVRD010000020.1:0-2267 GCA_964454195.1 uncultured Clostridia bacterium | reverse complement strand
TGCTGCTAGAGCTTGAAGAGGATGAGACGCTTATTAAAGGCTTATCTGTACCAATTAAGGAAAAGGATGTAGCAGAAAAAGAACAATTGAAGCAGGTAAATTTCGGCCAGGGTGCAGCAGTTGAAGATTACCCAGAAAAACTTGGAGAACTAGCCTTATCTAGTGGATTGGTGCATATCGGCTGCCATAAGAAAGATAGAAAAATAATACTTTTAAGTCAAGAGATAAGAGATGATCAGCATAAGGAGCCCCTTCAGAACAGCCAAAAGATAGTCTCTAATACTAAGCCTAGTGAAGCAAGGGAAAGCTCCCAGGCTGCAATATCCCAAGACTTGGATAAGGGTGCAGTGGCAATCGCCGATAGTATTACTAAAAAGCCCAAAAAAGTAATTGAGACTACTAAAAGGTTAGTAGCAAAGAAAGAGAAAAGTGGCAATTTAAAACAGGTGATGCCTTTTCTTGATCAAGGTAAAGAGAAAAGGGAAATAAAGCACCTACAGACTATAAAAAAACAGCTGACTGCTACTGATGCCCAACAGGCAAGTGTTATTCAAAAAAAACTTTCAAATAAGGACATAATTGCAGAAAAAAAGAAGGCAAAAGAGATGGAGCTAAGCAAAAAAATCGAACGCAGTCTAAAAAAACTAAAGAAAGATACAGTACAGCCAACCTCAGATGACTTCTTTGATCTGCTTTTTACTAAAATACGTAAAAAATCTGAAGAGGAACAAGGCTCGGAGCAAGATGGCCAGTGGCAGGAAGGCGAAGAAGAGCAAAAGTAGGAGCACCAGACATAAAAATTATGGGCAGCTGGGAAAAAGATTATGGAAAAGGAGCTGAAGGATTATAGAGTAGTGATGGTAATTTATTTCAAGCCTTGTAGGCTAACATTTATGTAGCTAAGTACAAATAAAACTGAGTTAGAGAAAGGAGGCAACTGATTTTAGACAAGATCTAAAATCGGGACAGAATGGCAGAATATCTTTCACCGGGTGTTTATGTTGAGGAGTTTGATAGTGGCTCAGTACCTATGGAGGGAGTGAGCACAAGCACAACCGGCTTTATCGGGTTAGCTGAAAGAGGTCCAGTTGGCGGCTTGCCAGTATTAGTGACAAACTACAGCGAATTTACTAGAAAGTTTGGAGGCTTTTTGTCAGAGAACCAGTTTGGCGATTATCGTTTCTTAGCTTACGCTGTGTATCACTATTTTATGAATGGAGGCTCCAGATGCTTTATCTCTAGAGTGATTCCTGATAATGCCAAAACTGCAGCCTTTAGTCAAAGCGAGAGAATAGAGCTAAAGCTTGACGCTAAAAACCCTGGAGCTTGGGGAAATAAGATTAACCTAAGATTTACTCCAGCTAGCAAAGCTAAGACGCAAGTTTTAGAGGTTTTAGATGTTGAGGGTGGAGCTAGTAAGTACAGAGTAAAGAGTAGTGCAGGCTTCAATGTGGGCGATGTGGTTGTCTTTGATGATGGCAAAGAAAAGTTCTACAACGCTGTTTCAGCTGTTGAGGACGGCATACTACAATTTGTTGATGATTTCTCTGTTGATGTGGTGGATACACAGCTATTGCCGAAAAAATTACTCAACACTTGCGAAGTAGATGTGGAAGTTAGCTACATGGATCAGATAGAGGTCTTCGATGCAGTTTCCTTTAATGTTGATGCAGCCAACTATATTGGCAATAAAATTGCTAAATCTGAACTGGTAAACCTTTCAGTTAAGGTAGAGGCAGGGCAGGTTCCTCCCTTCCAGTTGCTGTCCGACAAGGAAGGAGGAGTCTACTCCATAACCTTAAGCGGTGGTGCTGACGGTACAAAGGATGCGGTTGATAGTAGCGTATTTGTAGGTGTGGATAAAGGACCTGGCAAGCGTACTGGCTTACAAGCCTTTGTTGACAACAATGAGGTTAGTATTATGGCTGTTCCCGGTGTTACCGATCCAAATGTACAGCTGAGCCTAGTAGCCCATTGTGAAAATTTAGGCAGCAGATTTGCTGTTCTTGATGCACCCCAGGATAAAAAGAGCGTATCTGATGTGATGAGCCATAAGGATATGATTGATACCCAGTATGCAGCACTATACCATCCTTGGTTAATCGTGTACGATCCATTGGCTAAGAAAAACATCAGTATTCCTCCTTCTGGATCGGTGGCCGGAGTATACTCCCGCACAGACCAGGAAAGGGGAGTGCACAAGGCTCCTGCATTCCTGCTGCCGGATCCTGAAGCGGCAAGCTGTATGCTCGCCCCCTATAGACGAT
>CAYVRD010000019.1:11526-28281 GCA_964454195.1 uncultured Clostridia bacterium | reverse complement strand
GGCCCGTTGGTCAAGCGGTTAAGACACCTGCCTTTCACGCAGGTAACACGGGTTCGAGTCCCGTACGGGTCACCACTTGTATATAAACTTCTCTTTTTTAAAAAAGAGAAGTTTTTTATTTTTCTCTCGGCATATGCTTATTTAAAAGGAAATCACTGTTCAATGTCGAAAAAATATTTACTAATCCGAATATTCCATATATGATATCAAAGAGAAAATCATTAGGAGAAGGACATGAAAAAATTAAGGCAGCTATTCCAAAACCTTAGGCTAAAATGGCAGATAATCTTGTGGGCACTAGGGTTAGTTTTGGTGTCTATTGTGATTAGCGGAACTGTGTTAATAGAGAATTTCACTACCACATTGGAAAACGAGATTGGTGCCAAGGCCTTAGCTGTTGCTAGGACAGTTGCTCAGATTGAGGAGATACAAAAAAACGTGGGACAGCCGGATGGGCATCAGGTTATTCAGCCCATGGTGGAAAGAATACGCCTAGCCACCAATGTGGAATACATTGTGGTGATAGATATGGATAGAGTACGCTATTCCCATCCTATACAGGACCGAATTGGCGAACTATTTGAGGGTGGAGACGAGGGGCCAGCCCTAGCTGACCACCAATATATTTCTAGAGCACTAGGGATACTGGGACCTTCGGTGAGAGCTTTTGTACCTATAAAGACAGATGAGGGAAACAGGCAGGTAGGGGTGGTTGTGGTAGGCATTCTCACCCCCACTGTAAGCAAAATATTAAGTCAAATTCGCTTTGACATGTATTTATCTCTAGTGGCTGGGATTGTAATAGGCGCTATTGGCTCTGTACTTTTGGCCCAAAACATAAAAAAACAGATGTTTAATTTAGAGCCTACAGAGATTGCTCGCATCTTAGAGGAAAGAATTGCGGTGATTCAATCTATCGGAGAAGGCATAGTAGCTGTAGATAGGGATTATCGCATAACCATCATCAACGAAGAAGCGATAAGAATGCTAGGATTAAGCAATGTTCACAAACTGATAGGCACACCTATTGACCAGCTGGTGCCAGATAGTCAGCTGCCTCATACAGCAAAAACAGGTCAAGCCGCTTATAACCAGGAGCGAATAGTGGCAGGAAACAATCTGTTGGTTAGCCGTATTCCTATTAGAGTAAAGGGAGAGATAATGGGAGCTGTATCCACTATCAGAGACAAAACAGAGGTCAAGAGATTAGCCGAGGAGCTAACTGGCGTAAAGGCCTATATTGAGGCTTTGCGAGTGCAAAATCATGAGCATATGAACAAGCTGCATACTATTGCGGGGTTAATACAGCTAGCAAAATACAAGCAAGCTATAGACTACATATTTGAGATTACCGAAGAGCAGCAAAATATGAGCGACTTTATCAGTCGGAGCATTAAGGATTACAGCATAGCTGGTCTGTTGTTGGGGAAATACAGTCGCAGCAAAGAATTGCAAATTCATTTAGAGATAGATAAAGAATCTAATATTGATTATCTGCCTCCCGCCTTAGATCAGGCTGCGCTAGGGATAATTATAGGAAATTTGCTGGAAAACGCCTTAGACTCGGTTAGAGGCCTGAGCAAGGATAGAAGATATGTTTACTGTTTAGTAAAGCAGCAGGACAATGAATTAAAAATTGTAGTTAAGGACAAGGGTCCGGGCATAAAGGGGGATATCCTAGACAAGGTTTTTACAAAAGGTTTCTCCACCAAGCCGGGCAATTACCGAGGCTATGGCTTAGCATTAGTAAAGCAGTACGTGGATGTGGCAGGAGGCAACATAGCTGTCAAATCAATAATTGATAAGGGAACAGAGATGGTAGTAGAGCTGTATTATTGATAGGGGGTTAGTTGGATGGAGCAAATAAGTACATTGATTGTAGAAGACGATCCAATGGTTATGCAGATAAACAAGCAGTATATAAATAAAATCCAAGGCTTTAAACTGATAGCTACCGCTGAAACAGGACGCTCGGCAGTAGAGCAGGTTAAGGTTTATCACCCCCAGCTTGTTATACTAGACATTTATCTACCAGATATAGATGGTCTGCAGACCTTGCAGGAGATTCGGAGCTTAAACCTGCCTACCGATGTGATAGTTGTGACAGCAGCTAAGGATGTGGAAACAATACAAAACGCTTTTAGGCTAGGAGCTGTAGATTACATTGTCAAGCCCTTTCGCTTTGAGCGACTAAAGGATGCGCTAGAATCCTATTACTCGGTCAACTCCAAGCTGCAAGGGCAGAGCATACTAACTCAAGAAGAGATAGACGGTATGAAAAATCTTAAAAACTCTATGGGGGAAATAAAATCCTCAGCTGCGCTACCGAAAGGTCTAAATCAAATTACTCTCAAGCAGATTCTGCTTTGCTTGAGGCGGGGTAGGAGCGGAATGTCTGCCGAGCAGGTTGCCGAAGTGGTAGGCTTGGCACGAGTCACAGCTCGACGCTATTTGGAATACCTAGAGAAGACCGGGAAAGTTCAGCTAGAAGTACAATACGGCTCTGTAGGCAGACCGGTGAATCGCTATAATTTAAATGAACTTCAGATGTAAGGGGTGGGAAAGGAATGCGACCATATATCCTATTATTTTTTCTGATCCTATCTTCCTTATTTTTGCTATCCTGTGAGAAAAGGGCTGTGGATAATGAACAGGTTAGTCCAGAAGAGCGAATAGTAATTAAATTTTCCCATGTGGTGTCTGAAAGCAGTCCAAAAGGACTAGCTGCAAAGCGCTTTGCCCAGCTAGTAAACCAACGCTCTGACGGCAGAGTGGAGGTTCAAGTATATGCCAATTCCCAACTCTATAAAGACGGGGAAGAAATTGCGGCCCTACAAGCGGGAAACATTCAGCTGATAGCTCCTGCCACAGCCAAGATGACAAAATATTTTCCCCAGCTAATTATTTTTGATATGCCCTTTTTGTTTAGTAGCTATCAGCATGTCTATGAAACTGTAGATGGTCCAGTGGGCCAAGAGCTTTTAAGCCAGATGTCCGGTCAAGAAATGCTGGGTCTAGCTCTATGGGACAACGGCTTTAAGCAAATAGCGGCCAAGCAGCCAGTGGTGACCAAGGGAGACTTTTCTGGTATGAGGTTTAGGGTGATGGATAGTCAGCTTCTAGTAGATAAGTTTAGGGGTGTAGGCTCATATACCCTGGTGCTGCCCTTTAGCGAAGTCTATGCAGCAGTAGAGCAGCAGGAAGCGGATGGCATAGAGAACTCTCTATCCAACATCTATACTAAGCGATTCCACAATGTTTTACCCTACATAACTATAAGCAATCATGGCTACCTGGGATACGTGGTGCTAACCAATGCGGATTTTTGGAACAGTTTGCCTGATGATCTGAGAGAAATTATTGAAGAGGCCTTACAAGAGGTGACTTTGTGGCAAAGGGAAGTGGCCATGGAGCAGAATCAATATTCTTTAGAGCAAATTATTAAGTCCCAAGGGGAGAAGGTAATTTTTCTGCCGGAAGAGCAAAGGGAAGAATGGAATAGTGCCTTTGTCCATGTGTATCGCAAATATCAGCACTTAGTGGGCGACCTAATCAACAAAATTTCCAATTAAAAGCGAAACAACTAAAATCCATCTTTGGTTACGGAGGTGGATTTTTTGTTGCTAAATGTCGTAAATAATATAGACTTTCAAACCTTATTATGACAAAAAAAACAACAGCTACCGTGTATAATTACCTCTAAAAGGACAGGCTGAGGTGGAGATATGTGGGACAAAACCGGCGTTTATCCGTATCATAGAAAGAACTTAGAACTAGACAAAGAAAAAAGTAGCCTTATTAACACCTTCAATATCCATAAATTTAAAGATAGAGCAAGCTCTATCCGGATAGACAGGGGTTTTGTAGTAATAGCAGCCATAGGCTTTCTCATGTCTAGGGCCTTGCTATTGGGCGAGCTATTGCCCTTTGGAATAGCATTTTTAGGTGCAGTAGCAGCAGCTAAACGCAGTGTGGTGCTGTTTTTTTTGCCTGTAGCCCTAGGTGTTTTTACTGTAGCTAGTCAGTTAAATCTCTATCTGAGCCTGACGTCCGTAGTAGCTCTGACAGCCATACTTTCTATCTATAGAGAGGTGCTGGACAAGCACTGGATGATTCCTGCTGTGTTAGTATTTGCAGTAAACTTTACTGTGAAAGCAGTGGGATATACCTTTATGGAGCCGGACATATATTTTTGGGTGATAGCCCTAATAGAAAGCTTACTAGCAGGTGGGATAACCGTATTGCTTTGCTTGTTGGTAGTGAATAAAAACGTGCGTAGCCTCACTTGGGACAAGCTGTCTCCAGAGGAAATGGCCGCAGTCATGGTTATCTGCCTAGGTGTAGTTATGGGATTAGGCGAGTTTACCATAGGAGAAATGTCTATTAGAGCTATTATCAGCAAAGTGGCTATCATGATAGGCGCCTTTATTTATGGCCCAGGGGTAGCAGCAATTGTTGGAGCATTAGTAGGGGTGATACCCATGGGCAGCAATATGATGACACCGGCCTTTGCAGGTATACTAGCCTTTTCTGGCGTGCTGGCAGGAGTATTTCGCCAATTCCGCAAGCCAGGGGTAATCATAGGCTTTCTTTTGGGAAATCTGATATTTACAGTTTATCTGGCAAATCAGGCTACAGTAATAGTTTATTTAGTGGAGACTCTTATTGCCGGGGGGATATTGTTGATTACTCCTGTGAATTGGCTTAACCAGCTATCCGGTAAGGAGGTTGTACCAGCCACAATTACAGGAGCTAAAATAAAAGATGACAAAGCTGATGACATAACTCGGCAACGGGTTTGGGAATTAAGTCAGATTTTTCGGGAGGTGGCCCGCACCTTTGAAGAATCTACAACTATTAGCCCAGGAGCCAATAGTAGAGCGCTAATAGTAGAAAATGTAAAAAATAGACTTTGCCAAGGCTGTGGTAGATATAACAGCTGCTGGGCTATTAATCATCAAGAAACAGCTACCCTAATAAAAAATGCAGTTCAACAGATAGAAAATACAGGAAAATTCAACTATCGAGATTTCCCATCAAGCCTACAGCAGCGGTGTGGACAGATTAAGGAGCTGGCTTTAGCTACCGCATGTAGCTATGATACCTGGCAGGTAAACAACTACTGGCAAAAAAAACTAAGTGCTAATACCCAGGTTATTCCCCGGCAACTGAAGGGTATTTCAAATATAATGGACGATTTGGCCAGTAAGATCAGTGGGCAACATCCCAAACCCCAGTATTTAAAAAACAAATTGCTGGCTGAGGTCCAAGATCGAAAAATTCCAATAAAAAGTCTAGAGATAAATATTGAACGGGAAGAGGATCTGGTGATAAATATCACTCAAGAAAACTGCAAGGGCAAGCTATATTGTTCAGAAAGCCTATCCCCTATAGCCGCTGAAATTTTTTCTAAGCATTTTAGGGTAAAAAAACAGGTATGTGATTTTAACAAGAACACAGGAAATTGCCAATACCAGCTATGCCCGGCCTTGCAGTACAAAATAGCTGTAGGAAGCGCCCAACTAACGAAAAATGGCAGCCCGGTATCTGGAGACACCTACTCCTTAATGCCGTTAAAGGACGGGAAATTTGGATTGCTGTTAAGTGATGGAATGGGCAGCGGACAAAAGGCTAAACTGGAAAGCAACACGACTATAGCCCTATTAGAGCATCTACTTGAGTCGGGATTTGACCGGGAAACGGCTGTAAGTACAGTAAACTCAATTTTGGTCTTGAGAAATCAGGAGGATACCTTTGCCACATTGGATATGGCTATAATAGACCTGTATTCCGGCAAGCTAGAGCAAACAAAAATTGGGGCAGTGCCCAGCTTTTTAAAAAGAGGCTCTCAGGTTGGCATAATCAAGGCGGGAAGCTTGCCTATTGGCATTCTAAACAATGTGGAGACAATAACAGCTGAAGAACAGCTACAGGTGGGAGATATATTGGTCATGATTAGTGACGGGGTGCTAGAGGCAAACAGCGCTCTTCTACATAAAGAAAAATGGGTCCAGAGTCTATTGAGCAAGCTAACTACCGATGATCCCCAACAAATCGCAGAACAAATACTATTTCAAGCCCGGGTACTTGCAGCAGAAAACAACAAAGATGATATGACGGTTCTAGTAGGACGAATCGATTCTAGATTACATTAGAGCTGCCTTCTGGTAGCTCTTTCTTTATGCGCATTATGTGCTCATTATTTTATACAAAATAAGCAGTAGCTTTGCATAAGGGCTTGAAAGAGGGGGAAAGATATGGAAGAAAGGATGGGAGAAATATGGCGATAGCTTGTGGAGCAACAGTTAGAGGCTCTTGGAATAATAATATGTATCATATCTTAAAAAAAATAGGCGAAGGTAGCTTCGGTACAGTTTTTCTAGTAGAAACCAAAAGGGGTGGCAAGCTGGCCTTAAAGCTGTCCCAGCACGTAACTAGCATCACTAACGAATACAAAATCTTATCGAGCTTAAGCAATAACCATAAGCTTCAGGAGCTACAAGCGTTACCAAGTCTTTTTGATACCGACGACTGCACTGTGGAGGATCAGCTATATCGCTTTATAGCGTTGGAGTATTTAGAAGGTAGCTCCCTAGGGGAGCTGCTAAATAAGGGAAGTAGACTTTCGGTAGAGGAGCTGGTGCAGATAGGGTGCTCTTTGGGGAAGATAATCCAATGTTTCCACCACCAGCAGCTAACTCTGGGGGATATTAAGCCCTCAAACCTTATCTGTCAATGGGGAAAGCCCCTAAAGGTAGTGGACTTTGGAGGAGTTACCAAGTTTGGACAGCCTGTAGAAGAATACACCCAACTGCTAGATAGAGAATCCTGGGGGATGGGGAGCAGGATAGCAGAGCCTAGCTATGATATTTTCTCCTGCTGCCTACTGCTGATGCTACTGGCAACTGGAAATAGCTATCTGTCCTGGACTAGAGGCATTAATGGACTGCAGGAAGAAGTGGATTTGCTGACCCATAGAGAGCTTAAAGAAGCTATCTGGCAGGGAATAGTAGGAGAGTATAAAAATATAGAACAGCTGATAGAAAAGCTAGAATATGTGAAAAATTTTATACCCCATAGCAGGAAACTCTCCTTCCATTAAAGAAATAAAATTCATGTTGGATTCTAGATCTAGGGAGAAATATATGTTAGATAAGGTGAGAGCAACAATCCAAGAGCATCATTTGCTTAAGGAACAAGAACGCATAGTAGTTGCTGTGTCGGGAGGAGTAGATTCAGTAGTTTTACTCCACTGTCTGACTAGGCTACAAGAGGATTACCAATTTTCTCTGATGGTGGCTCATTTAAATCATGGCTTTCGTGGAGAAGAGGCGGCAGGGGATGCCGCCTTTGTGTCTGAATTAGCCAGGGCATATAACTTGCCTAGTAAGGTAGAAAGCATTAGTGTACCCCAGTATATGGAGCAATCGGGTCTATCAGCCCAAGAGGCGGCTCGAGTTGTAAGATATCAATTTTTAGAGCAGGTTAGACAGGGTTTTTCAGGAACAGCTATTGCCGTTGGACAAAACGCCAATGACCTGGCAGAGACCACGTTAATTAATTTATTCCGGGGAGGGGCATCTAGGGGATTAAAAGGCATACCTATTAAAAGAGGCCATATTGTCAGACCTTTATTGGCTATTACTAGATCGGAAATTGAGGCCTATGCAAAGCAACAAGGATTAGAATATCGGTTTGACTCCTCAAATGCTAAAGATATATATTTGAGAAATAAAATCAGACTGCAGCTACTACCACTATTGGAGAGAGAATTCAATCCGGAGCTAGTAACTGCACTAAATAATATGTCCAAGGTATTAGATGCGGAAGACCAGCTTTTACAGCAGCAAGCAGAGGTAGCTTTTCAATCATTGGTGACAGTAGGGCCGGAAGGACAGTACATATTAGAAATAAAGGATTTTCAAAAAGTACATCTAGCTATGAAAAGACGGATTCTGCGCTTGATATATCAGCAGCTAAAGAAAACCTTTAGTTCTACCTTGGGCTTTGATCATATAGAGATAGTGCTCAAACAAATATCTCAAGGCTTAACAGGCACACGAATAGCCTTGCCAGACAATATATATATGGAAAAAAGCTATGGTCAAGCAATATTTTCTATTGGTGAAAGAAGGGATGATAAGGCTAAGCTCAGTCAACAGACCTTTCCGCTTAACATACCCGGAACTACTGAAATACCCCAGCTGCAGATAGCAGTGAATGCTTATCTAGTGGCTAAAGGGGAAGAGCAGGAGTTGGGCATACCTAAGCCCAACAGCTTCAGCTGCAGCCTTGACTGGGAAAGTCTAAAGGAGCAAAGGCTAATAGTGAGAACAAGAAGGGATGGGGATCGATTTAAGCCTATTGGGATGAAGGGATTAACTAAGAAGCTTAAGGATTTCTTTGTAGATGAAAAAGTCCCAAGACAGCTACGGGAGCAAATTCCCTTAGTAGTTACTGAAACAGGCGAGATAATATGGATAGTAGGCTATAGAATGTCGGAGCAGTTTAAGGTAAAAGCTACCACTGAAAAAATCTTAAAGCTAGAAATAAAGAAGTCTTTTTAAGTAGAGCATAGTAAACAATGGTAATATTATTATTTGAAATGGGTATTGTTGTGTGGTAGAATGGATACTATGAATACATTTGGGCAGTTTTGAGAGGAGGGTATTTATTGAACCGAATTTTTAAGAATTTAGCTATTTATATATTGATAGTATTAATTGCTATATCGGTTTTTCGCTTTAATGCTCCGGACCAACAACAAGTGGAAACCTGGACATATAATCAGTTTATCACCCAGGTGCAGCAGGGCAAGGTGGAAAGCGTAAATGTAATAGTAGATGTAGAGGTTCTAGAAATAGAAGGTATTACTAGAGATGGCACAGCTTTCACACTAGTGGCACCCAATGAGCCTGGATTTTCTATTACTCAATTTGTAAGAGAATATGATGTTCGAACAGATTTTAAAGGAGTAGATCCTCCCCCCTGGTGGAGTACTATCTTATTATCTTTACTACCCATATTGTTATTGGTAGGTTTGTTTTTCTTCCTCATGCAGCAAAGCCAAGGTGGCGGCAGTCGGGTAATGCAGTTTGGCAAGAGCAAGGCGAAGCTGCATACTGGCAACGAACAGAACAAGGTTACCTTTAGAGACGTGGCTGGAGCAGACGAGGTAAAGGAAGAGCTGGAAGAAGTAGTTGAATTTTTAAAGCATCCCAAAAAATTTAATGATATAGGGGCTAAGATACCTAAGGGAGTATTGCTTTTTGGACCTCCCGGAACAGGCAAAACTCTTCTTGCTCGAGCTGTAGCCGGAGAAGCGGGAGTACCCTTCTTCAGCATAAGTGGTTCGGACTTTGTAGAGATGTTTGTCGGGGTAGGTGCCTCTAGGGTGAGGGACTTGTTTGAGCAAGCAAAGAAAAATGCTCCATGTATAGTCTTTATCGACGAAATTGATGCAGTGGGTCGCCAGAGGGGTGCAGGCTTAGGAGGCGGTCACGATGAGCGAGAGCAAACCTTAAACCAGCTGCTGGTGGAGATGGATGGTTTCGCGGCAAACGAAGGAATAATTATAATTGCCGCAACCAACAGACCTGATATTTTAGATCCGGCGCTGTTGAGGCCAGGCCGCTTTGATCGTCAAATTGTGGTGCCCCAGCCCGACGTGGAAGGTAGAAAAGAAATACTTAAGGTTCACGTGCGAGGCAAGAAGATAGGTGGACAGGTGGACTTGGGAGTATTAGCTAGGCGAACGCCTGGTTTTACTGGAGCTGACCTGGCAAACCTGATCAACGAAGCAGCTCTTTTAGCTGCTAGAAGAGATAAAAAAGAGATCACTATGGAGGAGCTAGAAGACTCAATTGAGCGAGTCATTGCCGGTCCGGAGAAAAAGTCGCGGGTAATCAGCGATTATGAGAAAAAGCTGGTATCCTATCATGAAGCGGGACACGCAGTGGTGGGGCATCTATTACCCCACACTGATCCAGTGCATAAGGTTTCCATCATACCAAGAGGCAGGGCAGGCGGCTATACTCTTTTATTGCCAAGAGAAGACCGCAACTATATGACCAAATCCCATCTAAACGACCAAATTACCATGCTATTAGGTGGTCGGGTAGCTGAAGACCTAGTACTTCATGAAATTAGTACTGGGGCCCAAAATGACCTGGAGCGAGCAACTAGCCTAGTGCGACGAATGATTACCGAATTCGGCATGTCTGAGGAACTGGGGCCGCTGACCTTCGGACGCAAGCAAGAGCAAGTGTTCTTAGGTAAAGATATTGCTAGCGATCGCAACTATAGCGAAGCAGTAGCCTTTTCTATAGATAAAGAAGCAAGAAAGATGATGGATACCAACTACAATAGAGCAAGAAAACTATTAGAGGATAATATTGATAAGCTGCACGTGGTTGCCAACGCTCTAATGGAGAAGGAAACTCTTGAATCCCATGAATTTGTTGAACTAATGGATGGACCTGAGGCCAAAAAAGGTGAGGGCGAAAATAATGCAGCAAAAGACCCAGAAACATTAGCAGCTCAAGACGCACCAACAAACAAAGATGACGATCCCAACCCTTCTGACAACGGAGTAAGAATTACTTTTACTTCTAACCAGGTTCACCGCGATAAATAATCCAGGAGGTAGAGGAAAACATGGAAAGAACTTTTGTGATGGTTAAGCCTGACGGTGTTGCCCGGGGGTTAGTAGGCAAAATTGTCGGCAGATTTGAAGAAAAAGGGATTAAAATAGCTGGACTCAAGCTAATGCAAATTAGCAGAGAAACTGCTGAAACCCATTATGGTGAGCACAAAGGCAAGTCCTTTTATGAGCCATTAGTAGAGTATATTACTTCTGGTCCGGTAGCGGCCATGGTTTTAGAAGGAAAAGACGTAGTTGCTATAGCTAGAAAAATGATGGGTGCTACTAATCCTAAGGAAGCGGATTTTGGCACTATTAGAGCAGATTATGGCATGGAAATAGGAAGAAACGTTATTCATGGTTCAGATTCATTAACCAGTGCTGAGCGAGAAATAGGAATCTTTTTTAAAGAAGAGGAGATTAATTCCTATACCCTTGCTACGGAGAAGTGGATTTACGAATAAGGCTAAAACAGGACACCTGGCTATCCCAAGCCAGGTGTTTTTGCTAAAATACAAAAAAAGCTAGGAGGTATTCATTTATGAGGGAAGTAAAGGCCTTGACTATTGGATTAGTGGGTGAAGCTATTACCACCGTTACCCAGGATAAAACTGCTTTAGCCGTAGGCAGTGGGAAGCTAGCCGTCTACGCCACACCGATGATGGTGGCTCTGATGGAGGAAGCGGCGGTAAAGGCTCTAGAAGGGCACCTTCCAGCTGAGTCAGACACGGTAGGGATTCAGCTAGAAGTACTACATCTGGCAGCTACCCCGATAGGGATGAATGTTCGAGGGGTGGCCAAGCTGATAAATATTGAGGATCGCAAGCTCACCTTTGAAATAGAAGCCTTTGATCAAAAGGAGAAAATAGGGAGCGGTATTCACCAGCGCTATATAATAAATGCCCAGCGCTTTATGGCTAAGTGTGATGAGAAGGGAAAGGGTGAGTAGCCTTGCTGGAAGCTGAGAAGAGAAGACAAGTTCTCTTAGATAAACTGGAAAACAATCGGGAGCCACTTAAAGGTACTGAATTGGCTCAGCTACTAGGAGTTAGTCGCCAAGTAGTAGTGCAGGATGTAGCTTTGCTACGAGCAAAGGGAAACAAAATTTTTGCCACTCCCCAAGGATATATCCTAGCTGACAGACCAACAAATACTTTTAGAGCCACAGTTGCGTGTCAGCATAATTTTTCTGGCTTGAAAAGAGAGCTGGAAATTATTATTGAGCATGGAGGTAGGGTACTGGATGTGACAGTTGAACACCCTATATATGGAGAGCTACAAGGGCTACTGATGATTAAGACAATGAAAGAGGTAGAGAACTTTGTGGAAAAGCTTAGAGTGACAGAGGCCAAACCTCTCTCGGCTCTAACTAATGGCGTTCATCTCCACACCATTGAAGCTACAGAGCAAAGAGCATTAGATGAGATAATAGCGGTTCTTGAAAAAGAAGGATTTCTATTGTACTAAACAAGCCTAACCTATCATAGAATTTTTAAAGAATCAAGTAAACAGGTTGGGGATGATAGTATGAGAGTACAATCTAGTTGGTGGATAGATGGAGGACTAAGCTTAGATCATAAGCTCCAGCTGCGCAAGAAACTGGCAGAATTTCTGCAAGTGGAAATAGCAGAGGTAAACAACTGCCTTGTCACTGGGCGTATTCCCGTAGAGCAATTGCCAGAAGTGGTATTGGAGACCCTAAGTGCTTTGGCCCTAACTGGGCCTAGCTGGATTTGGATTGCATTAGATGGCGATAAGAAAATTATTGATAAAAAAGCCTTGGCAACGGAGATAGTAAACCGTTATAACTACAGCGTGTATACTTTTACTGCTAGCAGCTACAACCTTTTTGTCAAGCCCAACTACCAGAAGTGGAAGGAAGAAATACTGACCGAAGAGCTACCCACCTTCTGTTTAGATGGCATGGGGAGCCTTCACGATGGCAAGCCAAAGGTATTTTTAATATTTGCCCAGCATTCATATCATCAAAAGCTAGTGTTACATACTAAAAATATTCGCTATGGCTATATTATGGAGCTGGAGCTGAAGAAAAATAGTAAGCTTACATCTCATATTCACATAAATGTACTACCCAGTGAGGATAGAGTTTTGCTGGAATTGACCACCTCTTCCCCAGAACAATTGGAGAGAGCTGTGGCAATTATCTTTAGTAAGGCTAGAAACTTTAAGTTGGCTGTGACTTATTACACAAAGCAGGAAATTGTAAATTTAGGTAGAACATAGATATTGCAAAGTATAAGCAGGAGAAAATGTTTTTTTACTACGTCAAATCAAAGGTAAAAAACCTTGATTTAAACTATTTGAAAAAAGGAGTGGTGAAAGGTGAAGACTGATATTCAAATTGCCCAAGAGGCCCAGATGAAACCAATCATGGACATCGCCTCCCAATTGGGTATCCCTGAAGATGAGGTGGAATTGTATGGTAAGTACAAGGCTAAAATTTCCCTCAAAACCTGGGATCGCTTAAAGGATAAGCCAAATGGCAAGCTGGTGTTAGTTACTGCAATCAGCCCGACTCCTGCTGGAGAAGGCAAAACTACCACAACAGTAGGTCTAGGACAAGCTCTTAATCGCATCGGTAAAAAGACAATAATCGCCTTAAGAGAGCCTTCCCTAGGTCCTAGCTTTGGGGTAAAGGGTGGAGCTGCTGGAGGCGGCTATTCCCAGGTAGTACCTATGGAAGATATTAATTTACATTTTACGGGAGACTTCCATGCAATCACTACGGCCCACAATCTACTAGCTGCCCTTTTAGATAACCATCTTCATCAAGGGAATCAACTTAATATTGACTCTCGACAAGTTGTACTGCGACGGGTGTTAGATCTAAATGAAAGAGCCCTTCGAAATGTAATAGTAGGCTTGGGAAGTAAGGCAGATGGAGTTCCTAGACAGTCGGGATTTGATATTACTGTTGCCTCGGAAGTAATGGCTATTTTATGCCTAGCCTCAGACCTACAGGATCTCAAAGCTCGATTTGCTAAAATGGTAGTAGCCTATACATATGACGGCAAGCCTGTAACTGCTGCTGATCTAAAGGCTCACGGCTCAATGGCGCTATTGATGAAGGATGCTATTAAGCCCAACCTAGTACAGACCTTAGAAAACACTCCAGCCTTTGTGCACGGTGGACCCTTTGCCAACATAGCTCACGGCTGTAATACGGTAATGGCTACCCAATTGGCATTGAAATTAGGTGATTACACTGTTACTGAAGCGGGATTCGGAGCAGACTTAGGAGCAGAAAAATTCCTAAACCTAAAGTGTCGTTTTGCCGAATTAACTCCTGATGCAGTTGTAATTGTAGCTACTATTAGAGCATTAAAGATGCACGGAAATGTACCAAAAACTGAATTAAGCAATGAAAATGTTGAGGCTCTAGCTAAAGGCTTTGCCAACCTAGAAAAGCACGTGGAAAACGTGCGTAAGTTTGGGTTGCCTGCAGTTGTAGCTATCAATAGATTCCCAGCTGATACCGAAGCGGAAATTGCCTTTGTGGAAAAACGCTGTGGAGAATTGGGGGTAAAAGTATCCCTTTCAGAAGTCTTTACTAAAGGTGGAGCAGGCGGTGAAGACTTAGCTCGGAAGGTAGTTGAAACAATAGAAACAGAAAAAGCTCAGTTTAAGTACCTATATGAGCTTGATACTACTGTGGAAGAAAAGATCACCACCATTGCAAAAGAAATATATGGAGCAGATGGGGTAAACTTTACTGATCAAGCAAAGAAACAAATAGCTTCCTTTGGTGAACAGGGCTACGGAAAGCTCCCTGTATGTATGGCTAAAACCCAGTACTCCTTCTCCGATGACATGACCAAGATGGGTCGTCCAACTAATTTCACTATCACGGTCAGAGAAGTTCGCCTGTCTGCAGGAGCTGGATTCCTGGTGGCTATAACAGGGGCGATCATGACCATGCCCGGATTGCCTAAGGAGCCAGCAGCCAATAGAATAGATATTGATGAAAATGGCGTTATTACTGGATTGTTCTAACAACAAATACCCCTAGGATAAAATCCTGGGGGTTTTCCATTAGAGGTGAAAGAATGAGTCGCATTGAAGGCATAATAAATAATAAAATATACCAAGATTATTTGCGGCAGCTGACTGGTCTAGAAAAAGATCGAGTGTTTTGTCACCACGACTGGGAACACTTAATAGCTGTTAGTCGCATTAGCTATATTTTGGCTCTTGAAAAGGAAGGTGTTCCTCATATTGCATGGGAAGCCAATGGAGGTACCGGAGAGCAAGCTGATTATCAGGAGAGAGAAGTGAGAGCCCAGGTTAAGGAAATAATCTATGCAGCAGGGCTGTTACACGATATTGGACGGGTGAGACAGTACCAGACAGGAGAAGACCACGCCCTGATAGGTGGTCAGTTAGCCGAGCCAATACTGGTGGATGCAGGCTTTAATAGACAAGAAATCCAGCTTATTTGCCAAGCGATAGAAAGGCATCGTCAGCAGAAAGAGCACAGCAGCTTGCTATCAGAAATTATTAGTCAAGCCGATGGCCTAGCTAGACAATGTAACAGTTGTCATGTAAAATCAGATTGTTATAAATATGAGAAAATGCCCACCAGTATTTTAAAACTGATTTACTAAGTGAGGGTGAAAAAATGTCAAAGGCAAATATCAGGGCAATATATATTAGTGACAAAGAGCAGGCCAAAAGAGAAATTGAGCTCATCAAAGCAGATTTACACGGGATTAAGCTAATGGCCCCTAAAGCAGTACATCGAGTATTAAAATTAGAAGCTGTGCCAGTAAAGGTAGCAAATATTATTAAACAGGAAGCCTTGAGCAAAGGTGCAGAAGCGGCAGTAGCTCGAGGGACTGTAGACCATTCAATAGCATTCACTGATGTGCTACTGATGGGAACAGAAAAGCAGCTGCGCCAAATATGTAATAAGCTTAGAATCCAGCCCTTTGGCTTAGCGAAAATAGCAGAAGAGGTACTGGGTACTTTAGATAATCTTAACAAGAGAGAAAAAGCTTTTTTGAAATGTAGAAAATACAGCCTGGAATTAGGTCACCGCACTCTAATAATGGGTATACTGAACGTTACTCCCGACTCCTTTTCAGATGGAGGAAAATATAACCTGCTTGACCAAGCGGTGCTGCGGGCAGAGGAAATGATTGCTCAAGGAGCAGATATAATCGATGTGGGAGCCGAATCCACCAGGCCTAAGGCTACTCCAGTTAGCTTGGATCAGGAGCTGGAGCGGGTGCTGCCTGTAGTTAGGGAGCTGGCAAAAAGGGTAGAAGCTCCTATATCAGTGGATACCTATAAAGCTGAAGTAGCTCGACAGGCATTAGAAATGGGTGCACATATGATCAATGATGTTTGGGGAGCTCAACGGGAGCCTGAAATAGCTAAGGTTGCTTCCGAATATCAGGTACCCCTTGTAGTAATGCACAACCAAGCAGGAACCGAGTATAAGGATTTAATGGGGGATATCACTAGATTTTTGAACCAAAGCATCAGTATTTGCCTAGAAGGGGGAATGGAGGCAAGCCAAATAATCTTGGATCCGGGAATAGGCTTTGGTAAAACCTACGAACAAAACCTAGAGGTAATGAATCAGCTAGAACAGCTGAAGACTTTTGGCAAGCCAATTTTGCTGGGCACCTCAAGAAAGTCAATTATTGGCAACACCTTGCAGCTGCCGGCAGATCAGCGAGTAGAGGGGACAGCAGCTACAATAGCCTACGGAATCACTAAGGGAGCAGACATTGTACGAGTACACGATATAACTGAAATGAAACGAGTAGTGAAGATGACCGATGCTATGGTGCGTAGGTAGGAGGAGAAGATGAGAGAGATAAATAATAAGGCTATGGATAAAATATTAATGAAGCAACTAAGCTTTTACGGCTATCATGGTGTACTTTCTCAAGAAAAAGAGCTAGGTCAGAAATTTATAGTGGATGTGGAAATAGGGTGTGAGCTACTGGAGGCCGGGCTAACTGATGATCTAAAGAACACAGTCAGCTATGCAGAGATATATCAAGAAATCAAACAGATAATGGAAGGTGACCCCTATAATCTAATAGAAGCCTGTGCCCAGGCAATTGCTGATCGTATTTTGA
>CAYVRD010000019.1:0-11426 GCA_964454195.1 uncultured Clostridia bacterium | reverse complement strand
GACCCCTATAATCTAATAGAAGCCTGTGCCCAGGCAATTGCTGATCGTATTTTGACACATTCTAAAGTAAGCTGGTGCTTAGTGAGGATTAGCAAGCCTGAAGCACCTATTCCTGGAATTTTCGACACTGTAGGTGTTGAAATACTGAGGTACAAAACAGATGACTAGAGCCTTTTTAGGTTTAGGGAGCAATATGGGCAACAAAGCGGAAAACCTAATGCAGGCTATCCAGCTATTAAAGGAAAACCCAGCTCTAAAAGTGGAGCGAATAGCGGGTCTCTATAAAACAGCTCCCTATGGTTATCTGGAGCAAGACTGGTTTTTGAACACAGCAGTAGAGGTTGAGACTAGCTTATCTCCTAGAGAGCTACTGCAGACTATTCATGACGTGGAGCAACGCCTAGGACGTCAACGAACTATCCACTGGGGTCCTCGGACTATAGATATTGATATCCTTACCTTTGGTGAGTACAAGGTTGAGGAGCCCGACCTGACTATTCCCCATAAAGAAATTGGAAAGAGGGCTTTTGTACTGATACCATTAGCAGAGCTAGAGCCCGATTTGTCTATTGGGTCTACAACTGTCAAGCTAGCCCTAAAAACTCTGCAGGAAAATGAGGGGAAGGATACTTTAGGCGTAACAAAATATCAAGGGAGTTGAGGTGTGTGGGTATAAGAGTAGGAATAATTGGAGCTGGAGGGATGGCCAACGGGCTTTTAGGAGTTTTTACAGGTTCTGTGCTAGCAAGTCAAATACAGCTAGTTGGGATAGCCAACCGAAGCAGGGAAAGAGCCCAGGCTCTGGCTCAAAAGTATAATTGTCCTATTTTAGATATGCACCAACTGGCTGAGGAAAGCCAAATACTTTTTTTTGCTACCAGTGACAATGCTATTGCCAGCCTGGCAGATCAGCTTGCTCAGGAGCTAAACCCAGCTAGTGAAAGGAAGATTGGGGTCCACTGTAGTGGAGCCTTGACTAGCCAGGTGCTGGAGCCCTTGAATAGGATTGGCTGGCTAGTAGGCAGTCTCCACCCCCTCCAGTCATTGACAGGCTCAGCAGACTCGGTAAAAGGATTGGAAAGCTGCTGGTATACGCTAGAAGGGGACAAGTCAGCTATCCAGACCTTAAGAGAGATTTTTCAACAGGTCAGTGGGCAGGTAATGGTAATCAGTCCAGAGCAGAAGATCTACTATCATGCAGCTGCCTGTGTGGTGTCCAACTATTTAGCTACCCTCCTAGATATGGGACTAAATTTGTTTGAACAGGGAGGATTTACTGGCCAACAAGGAAGAGACGCCCTTTGGCCCCTATTAATGGGCACCTTAAATAACATTCAAAAGATGGGACCCCAAGCAGCACTGACAGGACCTGTTGCCAGAGGAGATTGGCAGACTGTTGAAAGACACATGCAGAAGCTGGTAGAATCAAAATCCAACTATACCCAATTGTATGCTATTATGGGAAAGTATACTGCCCAGCTTGCTTACAAAGGTGGTAAGATTGATAAAGCAATGGTAGATTATATTATTCAGGAAATTTTGCAGGAGGAGCATTATGAGGATAGTCCAGACAATTAAGGAAATGAGCCAAATCGCACAAGAGCTTAAAGAGCAGAGAAAGACCATCGGTCTAGTGCCCACTATGGGGTATTTGCATGCCGGTCATGGAGCTTTAATGACTGAGGCAAAAAAAACTACCGACGTTGTTGTGACTAGTATTTTTGTCAACCCAATCCAGTTTGGCATTGGAGAAGACTACGAGGAATATCCCAGAGATTTAGCCAAAGATAGCCAATTGGCAGAGCAGCTGGGAGTAGATTATATTTTTGCTCCCACTGGGGGAGAAATGTATCCTCAGGGGTATTTAACCTTTATCAATACGGAAAAAATTACTGAGGTAATGTGCGGCGCATCTCGCCCAGGCCATTTTCGCGGGGTGACTACAGTAGTAGCAAAGCTGTTTAATATAGTAAGACCAGACAAGGCTTTTTTTGGACAAAAGGATGCCCAGCAGCTAATTGTCATTCAAAAAATGGTGGCAGATTTAAACATTCCAGTGGAAATAGTAGCTGTACCTATAGTGCGAGAAGAGGATGGACTAGCTATGAGCTCCCGCAATGTTTACCTGTCTGATGATGAGCGGACACAGGCGGTAATACTGTTTAAAGCCTTAGAGAAGGCTCGGGAAAAAATTGACCAGAGACAATTTAGTCCAGAGGAAATATATGATATGATTAAAGAGACAATAGAAACTGCTCCTTTGGCAAAAATAGAGTATATCCAATTGCGAGATGGAGATACTCTGGAGGAATTGGCGCATGAAAAGGCAGCAAAAAAGGTTTTGATAGCCTTAGCAGTGAGATTTGGCAACACTAGGCTAATCGATAATACGGTGGTGGAGGTATAAGCTTATGTTTCGGGTAATGCTAAAATCTAAAATTCATCGGGCAGTGGTAACTGAGGCCAACTTAAATTATGTGGGCAGCATCACCATTGATCAGGATTTGTTGGATGCGGCAAACATTTGGCCCAACGAAAAGGTGCACGTGGTCAACAATAACAATGGAGCTAGGCTAGAGACATACGTAATAGCTGGAGAGAGGGGCTCGGGAGTAATGTGTCTAAATGGCGCTGCAGCCCGACATGCTCAGCCAGGAGATGTGATAATTGTCATCTCTTATACCATGCTGCCCGAGGACAGGGCACGGGAATATCAGCCGCTGCTAGTTTTTGTAGACGAAAAAAATAAAATCACAGAAATAGCTAGTGGAGAGAATCATGGAGAGATTAAATAGATTGTTAACCCAATAAGTAAATGTGGTTGACAAAAAAATAATTTGCTAATATAATAGCACATATCTGCAGAAGAATATATGGAGGTAGAATGAGGGAGCACATTTTAAAGCTGTTGCGCAACAATCAGGGGAACCCTATCTCGGGGGAAGAAATCAGCAGTTCGTTGGGAGTATCTAGAACTGCTGTTTGGAAGCATGTGCAAGCTCTGCGCAATGAAGGGCATCACATAGAGTCGCGACAAAAGGTGGGGTACATCCTGAAAGAGAGCCCTGATAGACTGTATCCCCAAGAGATTCAAGAGAGCCTGTCCCAAACCCCTTGGGCAGCAGATATTCAATATTATAATGAGGTGGACTCTACAAATACTGTGGCCAAGAGAGCAGCTGACCAAGGGGCACCCCATGGACGCATCATCATAGCTGAGCGGCAGACGGCGGGTAGATGACGGCGGGGAAAACAGTGGCTTTCCGCTAGTGAAAGGGGGCTGTGGTTTTCTATGGTACTTCGACCTAATTTTTCACCTCTTTTTGCCCCAAAGCTAACCTTTGTAGCTGCAGTTGCTGTGGCTAAGGGGATAGAGGAATCTACTAATCTTCGAGTGCAGCTTAAGTGGCCCAATGATATATATTATGAAGGCAAAAAGGTGGCGGGGATCTTAACTGAGATGAAGGCAGAGCTAGATTTAGTCGAGTATGTGGTGCTGGGGATTGGAATTAATGTAAACCAACAAACAGAAGATATGCCCATGGAAATAGCCCAGGTGGCCAGCTCGCTACGGATTATAACAGGCAGAGAAATTAACAGACAAGATTGCCTAGTAGCTATCTTGAAGCAATTAGACCTTTGGTATGCCACCTATCTAAAGCAAGGATTCTCGCCCATTCTGGAGGAATGGAAAAACTGGGATATCACAGTAGGTAGTAAGGTTACTGTTACTAGTGGGACGGAGTTATATCAGGGAAAAGCTATTGCAGTAGATCAAGAAGGGGTTTTACTAGTACAAGATCAGCAAGGTACTATTAAACCGGTGATTTCTGGAGAGGTATCTATAAAATTAAATTGAGGAGCAAACATTTTTCAACTCCTTTTTAAGCAAGTAAAGAGAGGAGTTATTTTTTCGGCCATATGTCAACCTGAGCCGCATATGCGGTTAACATAAAATACAATCAGAAAAGGAGCTTATTACTTATGAATATTACTACTAAAGAAATGGTAACTGTCAGTCTATTTGCAGCGCTGAGTATTTTAGCAGCTATGTTTTCTAAATACGGAGGCGATGCGGTAGTTCCCTTTAGTCTGATGCCTATTGTTGCCATGCTGGCAGGTAGTCTACTAGGCGCTAGGCTTGGCGCCTTGAGTATTTTGATTTATGTGTTGATTGGTTTGGTAGGTGTGCCTGTATTTGCAAAGCCACCCTACGGGGGACCGGCCTACTTACTACTTCCCACAGCAGGATTTCTGTTTGGCTTTATCCTGGCAGCCTATGTAATAGGTAAAATGGTGGAAGCTAGTGATAATAGAGGAGTAGGTCTATTTATTAGAGCAAACCTAGTGGGCTTAGTAGCTATTTACCTTGTTGGACTGCCCTATTTATACCTGAGCTTAAACTATTATGTGGGAGCAAGTATTTCTGTCAGCAGAGTTATTGAAATTGGATTTATACCCTTTATAGGCTTTGATTTGGTTAAGGCAGTATTAAGTGCAGTGCTGGCTAGTAAAATATTTCATAGAATTGCTTAGAATAGATTGACGAAAGTCCTACAAAAACATATATTTAAGTTAAAAGGAGGGATAGTCATGAGAGTATCTCAAGTAATGAAAAGAGAAGTAATCACTGTGTCTAAGGAGGCTTTAGTAGGTGAGGCGGCAGCGCTTATGGCCTTGTATCGCAACAGTGGATTGCCGGTTATGGATGGAGATAGAGTGGTGGGCATGATAACCGAGTCGGATATTGTGCAAATGTCTATTCCGGGTATTCTACAATCTATCGGCACTGTGCCTGAAATTCCTGGATTAGAAAAATACTTTGATCGCATTGAAGAGCTGAGTAACAAGAAGATAAAAGATATAGTGAATACTTTTGGTGCAGTAACTATCTCAGAAGAAGAGGAGCTGGGAAAGGCTATAGCACTGATGGTGGCAAAAAATGTAAAAAAGCTTCCTGTGCTAAAGGGAGATAAGCTGGTAGGGACATTAACCTATTCAGATATAATTAGCCTTATGGCCAATAGGGCTAAGGAAAAGTAGTAGCAAACAATCTAAGCTGGCATAAGATATCTTGGCAAATCTAAACAAAGGAGCTGAGAGACTTATGCAGGTTAATTTAAACGCTACTGGGTTAATACCTAAGGCAGGAGGAAGGGTACAGGTTGACAAGGGAACTGGTGAGATAAGGCTGACTGCTACCGGGTTACCTGATATCGAGACATTCAACTTAAACAATTCTAATGAGCAGGGCATTTATCAAGCCTGGTTTCAGATGGGAGAGGGCTCTAACCCGCAAAAGCTGGGAATATTAACAAAAACGCTAGATCGAACCTATTTTTTAAACGCTTTGGTAGGTCGACAAACTGCTGACGTGATTACTAGGCTGGCAGTAACAGTGGAGCCTGAAAAAGGGATAGTATTGCCTAGTGAAAACCTTATCTACACAGCAGAGCTTAAAGAAAAAATATAAAATATACATGGAAGTCATATAACAAGGAGAGACAAACTGAACTTCAGCTTGTCTCTCCTTGTCTTGCTAGGGCTTAGACCAATTATTATCGCTTAGATAGTTCTTCTTGGATAACCTGCCAGATGATGGGCTTTTCAAAGCCTCGGCGCCAGGAGGCAACGCCAGCCAAGTCGTACTTATTTACCAGTTGCACTCTTTTTGCTATAGAGGATTCGTTTTCCAGCCATATCTTAAAGGTAGAGCTACCTTCTGTCCATTGAGCATAGTCCTGCTGAGCTTTTTCATCGTAGACTATCTGAGCTCCCTTTTCTGCTACTAGTTTTTCTGCCCCAGCCATGGAAAGAGCTCTGGAGGAGACTTTAATGGAGCCATCAGCTTGCTTTTTTTCTTCCCAGAGTCTTGTGTAAAAAGGAATCCCTAGGACTACTTTTTCTTTAGGCACCTGTTCCAATATTCCTACCAATCCCCTTTCGACCCAGGGCAAGGATGCTACCGAGCCGGCTTTAGGACTAGACGCCCAGTGCTCATCATAGGTCATAACTATTAGGTAGTCTACAATCTTGCCCAGAGCTGGTCGATCATAGATCATAGACCAGTTTTCGCTGGTAGAGCGGATAGTAACATCTATTGATACAGTTAAGCCCTGTTCATGGGCCAAGGGAGTTAGCTCCCTGACAAACTGGGTAAGCATATCCCGGTCTTTGAGATGCATATTTTCAAAATCAATGTTAATGCCATCTAAACCATAAAGCTGGGCAAATATCAGTAGCTGGTTAATCACCTTTTGACGGGTAGCGGTGCTGGATAGTACCTGGTGGGTGCGATCCCGATTGAAATCGTTGGTAACTAACCCCCATACCTGATAGCCATTGGCGTGAGCCCAATTGACATACGCTATATCCGCATTATTTTGTAGATTTCCCTCATCGTCTTTTAAATGAAACCAAGTAGGAGAAACCACATTTAAACCAGGCATATAAGCAAGCTGAGAGGTGTCAGGATTTTTGCGCATCACATGCTCCCAGGTCAAGTTGATTTTTTCTCCCATAGGCCTCCAGGGAGCAGTTTGTCGAATCGGTAGGCTAGTTAGCTCTACCCCCCCAAACTCAACTGCCCCTTTATCTAGATAGCCAATAATCCCCAGGGTAGTTCTGGCCAGGTAAAATCCATTAGATTCACCTAAAATAACTACCTGGTCTCCTAGGCTAAGGCTGGTCAAACGGGCAGATCGGAAAACCGGCTCTTCTCGCATAGGGACACTGGGGGAAATAATATTACCTATTACCTGGGGCACCCCTTGTTTTACTACGATAATTCTCTTGGTTTGGTCCGCTACCCCAACCTCCAGATGGTATAGCTGAGCTAAAATTTCAACAGGTAGGAAAGGAGCATCTTCAATTATTTTAACAGGAGTCGAAATATCTACTGGATTGTTATTGATATGGGCAGTAAGCTGTTGAGTATTCATTAAAACCAGCTTGTCCCCTGTAGAAATCACGGCAGTAGCCTCGGCGGCATCCCAAAAAATATCCTCATCTAGATTTTCCTTAACAAAACTTAGAGAGATCAACATCTTTTCATCTATAATTACCGCTTGTCCCGGGTAGGACATATCATCATATACAAGAGTCCATTTTGTTTTATCTAAAAAAGCCTGTTGAAAGCTAGGGTAAACATACCACAATGCTATAGAGGCAAAAAAACATATGAAGAGGAAAAGGGATAATATAATTGAAAATAAGGGTTGCTTTTTTTTAACTATATAGGTTGGATTGGTATTAGTAGTATTAGTCTGCAATAGAAAACACCTCTTAAGTAAATTTGTATATCATGATTATGACATATATATAAATAAAATGGTATGAAAAAAAATTTTCCAAAGAATTGTCTGCTACATGTTGGACATAATAAGCTTAAATATATTTGGAAAGGAGCAATGGAAGATGACCATAAGTGGACGGGCTGACAATGCCCAAAGAAGCTTTAAATGTCCCAATTGTGGGAATATGGTATCCATAAAAGCTCGAGTGATGAAATGCGATGTTTGTGGAGTCCTTTTAGATGCCAAACAGAATAAAATAGTGGTAGCATCTGATGAGGATTATTAGACTTGGCTTCGGCCAAGTTTTTTATTGTTAGTCTACAGAGGTTCTGATAAAATTATAGCAGATAAGTTGCAGGGAACGGGGGAATAAAATTGCTGCTAGCTTTTGACGTAGGCAATACTAACATTGTATTAGGTGTGTTTGAAGAGGATAGGCTGCTAGTAGATTGGCGAATATCCACTCAAAGGGAAAAGACTGCAGACGAATATGCCATGTTGATTAAACAGCTGTGTGCTACCAATAATATTCATTTTTCTCAGATTCAGCATATAATTATTTCCTCTGTAGTGCCGCCTTTGATGGGAACCTTAGAGCAGATGGCAAAAAAGTACTTTTCTATAGAGCCTTTAGTGGTAGGAGCCCATACTGAGACTGGGCTAAAAATCTTGTATGATAACCCACAGGAGGTGGGGGCTGACCGGATTGTAAATGCCATCGCCGCTTATGCCAAGTACGGGGGTCCAGCTATTGTGGTGGACTTTGGTACGGCAACAACCTTTTGCGCCTTGTCAGCCAAAGGGGAGTATTTGGGAGGGGCTATTAGCCCCGGTATTGGAATTTCTACCGAAGCTTTGTTTCAGCGGGCGGCTAAGCTTCCCAAAATAGAGTTGATTAAGCCAAAATCTATCATAGGAAAAAACACGGTAGTCAGTATGCAAGCTGGGATTATTTATGGATATATTGGACAAGTAGATGGAATCGTAACTAGAATGAAAAAAGAGTTGGGAGGAAAGGCTCTTACCATTGCCACAGGAGGGTTGGCGCCTTTGATAGCAGAGGACTCGGAAACTATTGACCAGGTAGACCAATTGCTGACTATTGAAGGCTTGAGATTGATTTACCATCGGAATAATATGAGGTGACAGTTTAGTGGAAATTGGCTTTTTAAAATTACATACAAAAGTATTTAATGCTCCCATGGCGGGAGTTACTGATAAAGCTTATCGAATCTTAGCTCGGGAGCAAGGCTGTGAGCTGTTATACACCGAAATGGTCAGCGACAAGGCTTTAACCTTTAAAAACAAGAAAACTTACCAGCTAATTAACTTAGCGGGGGAAGCACCTCCTATAGCTGTACAGATTTTTGGATCAGACCCAGCCACAATGGCTGAGGCGGCAGCTATCGTGGTGGACCAGGGAGCTACTATAGTAGATATAAATATGGGCTGTCCTGCCCCAAAGATCGTGAAAAATGGAGAAGGGTCCGCTCTTATGCGCAATCCCTTGTTGGCAGAGGCTATTGTTAAAGCGGTAGTAAGCCAGGTAGCTGTCCCGGTGACAGTCAAAATGCGCAAAGGCTGGGATGAAAACCAAGTTAACGTATTAGATTTGGCCAAGCGGGTGGAAGCAGCAGGGGCCACTGCCGTTACTGTACATGGTCGAACAAGACAGCAATTCTACAGTGGCAAGGCTGACTGGGATATTATCAGAGAGGTAAAAAGGAGCTTGCAAATACCTGTGATAGGCAACGGAGATGTGGGGAGTGCCCAAGAAGGGGCAGCCCTTTTGGAGCATACCAGCTGTGATGCCATCATGGTGGGTAGAGGATCCATGGGAAATCCTTGGATTTTCTCACAAGCAAACCACTTTTTAAAAACTGGTCAGCTTTTGCCCCAACCAACCTTCGCTGAGAGGATCGCTATGGCAATCAAACATTTGCACCTGTTGGTGGAGGACAAGGGGCCGGTTATTGGAGTAAAAGAAATGCGCAAGCATGCGGCATGGTATATTAAAGGACTATCAGGAGCCAGTAAGCTTAGAGAACTGGTTAATAAAATGGAAACAGCAGAAGAGATGGAGGCTCTTTTGTCCAGCTATAAAGAAGTACAAGGCTAGGCCAAATTACAACGGCTTAGCTTTATTTTTTTTAATACAATAATATTTTTCTTATACCCTTATGTTGAGTCTGGCGAAAAAATTTGTTAAGATAAAAGTGTATAATTGTACACAAGATTGTGCACAATTATAAAGACCAATATGTTGGTTGGCAAAAGGGGTGTCTAGGTGGATATTACTAGAGTAGCTGACAAGGTAATCAGCCATAGAAAGATTGAGGTAGTGTTAAAGGAAATATTGTCTTTGCGTCAACAGGGGTATTCTCAACAGGAGGTTGCTGCTAAGCTAAATATCGACCGAACCTTTATCTCTCGCTTAGAAAAAATAGGTCAGGTACGCAAGGGAGAATCCATTGCTGTCATTGGCTTTCCCATTTCCAACAAGGAGCAAGTAATCCACTTGCTAGAGGAACAGGGAGTTGACTTTCATTTAATAATGACGGAAGAAGAGCGCTGGAGCTATGTGAAAAATCGCAGTGGCATCCAGCTCTTAAATGAAATTACTAATATTTTGGCTATGTTAAAGCCCTTTGATACTATAATAATCATTGGGAGTAACCAAAGAATTAAGATTATGGAAGCAATTTTTAATGAGCAAATAGTAGGACTTGAGATAGGCCAATCACCAATCGAGGAAGATGTGTTAGTAGACGTGGAAAAGCTGAAAGAATTATTAATAGGTATTCAAGTCTAAGGGGGAAGTCCTTTGAAAAAAATTGTGAGCATTAGCTTGGGCTCTGCTAAACGAGACCATGAGGTAGAGATAGAGCTATTGGGAGAAAAGGTACATATCCAGCGCATTGGTACCAATGGAGATATGGACAAAGCAATTAAAATGATTAAGGACTTAGATGGCAAGGTGGATGCTTTTGGTATGGGTGGCATAGACCTATACATCTATGCAGGAGCAAGGCGCTATACTTTAAAAGATGCGGAAAAAATTGCAGAAGCAGCGCAAAAGACACCAATAGTGGACGGCAGTGGCTTGAAAAACACCCTGGAGCGCAAGGTTGTAAGAGATATTCAAGAACAGGGAGTTGTTGACTTTAATAATAAGCGCATCTTGATGGTCAGTGGTGTAGACCGGTTTGGGATGGCTGAGACCTTTGTTCAATTAGGTGGGAAGGTTACCTTTGGAGATCTTTTATTTGGCCTGGGAATACCTATTCCTATCACATCTCTATCTCTTTTTGAGAGAATGGCCAGAATAATCGTTCCCTTTATCAGTAGGCTGCCCTTTAAGTACCTGTATCCTACCGGTGAAAAGCAAGAAGTCCAGGTGGCAAAGTATGCTAGGTTCTATCAGCAGTCGGATATAATAGCGGGGGATTTTCTCTTTATTAAAAGATATCTTCCCCCATCAATACCAGGCAAGATAATTATCACTAACACAGTTACCTCAGAAGATGTGGAGCTACTGACCAAGGCGGGAGCAAGCATGCTGGTAACCACAACTCCTGAGCTTAAAGGAAGATCCTTTGGCACAAACGTTATGGAAGCCTTGATGATTAGCTTGATAAATAAGCCTGTCAGTGAAGTAACTCCTGCTGATTACGACAATATCATTGAACGCTTGGCTTTTAAGCCTAGAATCCTTCAATTAAATACCAGTGGCCCAAAAGATGAGATTACAAAAAAAGAGAGCGTATAAAAAGGGGTGTCAGTTAGTGAATAAATTTGCTTTTGTTATCCATCCTTTAGGAACAGAGGATATTTCTAGAAAATATAAGATTGCTAAAAACCTACCCATAAACTGGGTAGAAAAAATAATGACCATGCTGCCTCCTATAAAGGCATCAACTATTACAGGTGTGAAATCAGAGCATGCCTCAACCGAGGGCTGGTTTGTAGCATGTACATTGAATGCCAGTCAAATGCTGGAGCTACCAACGGATTTTGTACTAAACAAAATAATCCAATCGGGAAAACTGGCAGAAAAACTGGGAGCCAAGGTGTTAGGACTAGGAGCTATGACCTCGGTGGTAGGTGATGCGGGCATCACTATTGCTAAGA
>CAYVRD010000018.1:4590-29373 GCA_964454195.1 uncultured Clostridia bacterium | reverse complement strand
CCGGGAAATCTGGCAGGTATTGTGATTACCCATGAGCACAGAGATCATATTCAAGGGATAGGAATCATGTCTAGAAAGTATGATTTGCCCGTTTATGCTACGGAAAAAACCTGGGCAGCTATGGATCAGCAGCTGGGCCATATTGCAGAAAAAAATCAAAAGTATTTAAAGGTTGGCCAGGCCATAGAGCTAGGCAGTATTCAGCTGGAGCCCTTTGCCACCTCCCATGATGCAGCGGAGCCTATTGGCATCGCCGCTTATCAGGGAGAAGAGAAGGTAGGTATAGCTACCGATACAGGCTGTATCACCTCAGCCATGAACAAGTGTCTCCAGGACTGTGATTTGCTTTTAATAGAGGCAAACCATGATGAGGAAATGCTGCAGCAGGGGCCTTATCCCTATTATCTTAAAAGGCGCATTAAAAGCGAGTATGGTCACTTAGCTAATTCCACCACAGGAAAGGCAGTGGCCAAGTGGGTAAGTGGCAATACCCAACAGGTTATCCTAGCCCACTTAAGTCAAGAGAATAACCAGCCCTACTTGGCTAGAAAGACAGTGGAGGAGATTCTCTTAACGGAGGGTGTGGGGGTAGGCATGGAGGTACAGGTAACAGTCGCACCTAGAGAAGAGGCTCACCCCTTAGTAGAGAGAATAGATGGTATTATTAACAAATAAGGGCATAATATCAGTTGTGAGGAGGTTGAACGGAGATGAGTCACTTTGATAACTATTACCATGGAAAACCTAGAAAAAGTGTTTTTGGTACGTTTATTTTATTCTTGATTAGCGGTATTCTAGGAGGATTTATTGCCCTAATGGCTGCTACCAACATACCCTTTTTGGCTGAAAGGGTGTTTCCTACTCAAGAAGGAGTGCCTCTGCCAGGGCACCCGCCTATTATCCCCTATATTCCCTCTGCGGAGCAATGGCCTGTGGTAGCCATCAGCAATAGGGTAGGTCCGGCAGTGGTAGGGATAACAAATATTCGCAGCAGTGGAATGTTTTTTAGTCCCCATAGGCCAAGACCTAGCAGTGGATCTGGGGTAATCTTTGACAAGAGAGGATATGTGGTAACTAACTTTCACGTTATAGATGGAGCAGAAGAGATTATAGTAACCCTAGACGAAGAGCGCAGCTTTAAGGCTGAGCTAATTGGAGCTGACAGAAGTACTGATCTGGCTGTCTTAAAGATAGAAGGGGAAGACCTGCCTGTAGCTCATTTTGGAGATTCTACTATCCTTGAGGTAGGAGAGCTGGCAGTAGCCATTGGCAATCCCTTGGGAGTCGAATTTGCCCGCTCGGTAACTGCCGGTGTAATCAGCGCCTTGAATCGAGAAATCCAAATAGAGGATATAAAGCTTAATTTAATCCAAACTGATGCGGCTATAAATCCAGGAAACAGTGGTGGTGCTTTAGTAAACTCTCGAGGTGAGGTTATTGGCATCAACAGCGTCAAAATTGCCAGCGCTCAAGTTGAGGGAATGGGCTTTGCTATCCCCATCAGCGATGCTAAGCCCATTATAGAGGAGCTGATAGAGAAGGGCTATATCAGCAGGCCATTCTTAGGGATAGCAGGACAGGAAATCAATGAGCAACAGTCAAAATGGTATGACTTGCCTGTAGGGATATTTATCACCGAAGTGCAGCCCGGTGGGCCAGCTGATCGAGGAGGTATTCGCTCAGAGGATGTGCTCACAGAGGTGAATGGCGCCAGTGTAGCCACCTTTGCAGTACTAAAGCAGCAACTGGATAGACATCGCGTAGGTGACACGATCCAGGTAACTGTGATTCGCCGAGGTGAGCAGCGCAAGCTAGAGATAACCTTAGGAGAGCGACCACGTGAGATTAACGCTCCTAGAGTTGGCAGGTAAAAAACTATAGTTAACATCAGAGGAGCTAACAAGCTCCTCTTTTCTTAGCGGACATTTAACTAGAGAGGGGAGGAGAGATCACTTGAAAATAAGCCTAATTGCAGTAGGAAAGCTAAAGGAAAACTATCTTAAGGAAGGTATAGGTGAGTACACAAAGCGCTTAACAGCGTATTGCAACATGGATATTACGGAAGTGGCCGATGAAGCCGCAGCAGACAAGCTCAGCCCGTCAGAAGAAGAGCACGTAAGGGATAAAGAAGGAGAAAAAATTCTCAGCAAAATAAAAGCAAACAGCTATGTAATAGCCCTTCATATCCATGGTAAGCAGCTATCCTCAGAGGAATTAGCATCTAAGTTTGAAGAGTTAGCCCTAAAAGGTAAAAGTCACCTGACCTTTGTTATCGGTGGGTCCCTAGGATTGTCCGAGGCAGTGCTAAAGCGAGCAGACCTTAAGCTGTCCTTTTCCCCTATGACCTTTCCCCATCAGCTGATGAGACTGATTTTGCTAGAACAGGTGTATCGGGGTTTTAAGATTATCAAGGGGGAACCTTATCATAAATGACGGCGGTTTTTAGAAAAACCATTTAGAACATTGAAATGATAATGTTCTAAATGGTCTATTTTTATTTTTGATTTGCATAGCCCTCTTTTTCAGCATTACCTAATAAATATAAAAATGCAAAAGCGGGAATCCGTATAATCGGTGTAATTGTATCATGTTTGGTAATACCATAATCATCATCATTTTTAGTAACGATAATGGCACCTTTAGTTTTAGAATCATTAGCCCATCGAACGATAGCTTCATTTTCAGAGATTGTAGAGTTTTGTCTGTATTTTACTTCGATTAAAATTCTTCCTATTGGGAATGAAACTATAACATCAATTTCTTTTTGAGTTTTTGCATCTCTATAATAACAAATTTCTAATTGCTGTTTGTAAAAGAATGTATGAATATGTTTGTAAACAGCAGTTTCAATTATAATCCCCATTTCTAAAGGTTCCGTTAATACTTCTTCACCTAACATCAGTACAGCATTTCTGATAGCAGGATCGGCTAAATAAATTTTAGGTTTTGATTTTAAAATTTTCTTTCCCCTTAAATCCAATGGACGACTTGAGTAAATTAAATTTGCTTGCTCAAGCAATTCTATATAATTGCTTATTGTTTGCCGAGTTACACCGACTTCTTTAGCAATAGTATCTTGTACTAAGATATTACTACTTGTCATACATAAATATAAAAAAATCTTTTCAAATTCGGTGACATTACGTACGTTAAATAAAGAAACAATATCTCTTTTTATAACCTTATCTACAACATCTTCTCGGATTATTTTCTGTGCAAAACTAATATCATCGGTTAGAGCAATCTCAGGAAATCCTCCGATCAATAAGTAATTATGAAAATGTTTTTGTAGAGGTTTTAAAGAAATCATTAAATCAGTCAGTTCTTTTTGAGTTAATTGAGCTAGTGAGGTAGGTTTAATACCTAAAGGCAATATTGGTCGTTTAATATCTAATAGCTCAATATATTCATAAAAAGAAAGAGTTGGAACTTTTATTTGAGTCCATCTTCCAACGCCACTTTCCGCAATTTTAGTTGAAATAATAGGACTAGCAGATCCAGTAGCTAAAATTTTATATTGTGGATGTTGATCATAAAGCGTTTTTAACCATGTATCCCAATCTGGAGCGTATTGAATTTCATCGAAGAATATATATAATTCGTCTGTATCAGGTGAAATGTTATTTTCGAAAACATCAATTATCTCACCTATATTAGAAAGTTTTAACATGGGATGATCAAAAGATACATAAAGAATTTGCTTTGATGAAACTGTTTCAATTAATTCTTCCATCATTTGATACATAATTGTAGTTTTACCAACTCGTCTTGGACCAGAGAGTATAATTTCACGACGTATTTGAGGATGATAAAAAATCTTTCTGGCTTCATAAAAGGCTAGTCTTTTAACTGGTCGAGTTAAATTGTCGGGAATTTTTTCTGTATTCCACCAAGGATTGAATCCGACTAACACTTTTAATATTTGCTCTTGTGTAATAAAAGACATAAAATACATCCCTCCTTTATTATTGTTAAGTATATAATACATTTTAACCTTTAAAATGTAAAATGTAAAGGTTTTTGCGATAAAAAACCGCACTTACACTAGTTATGGTGAACCGTATCATAAAAATAAATCCACAGCGAAGTTTTCGTTTTTATATATAAATATTTTTTTTTGAATAATAACGTAGTATAATAGAAGAAAGATTTAAAAAAGAGGAGAGATTAGCAATGAAAGTAACATTATTTACAACCTGTATTGTCGATTTTATGGCAATGAATGTCGGTAAAGCTACTGTTGAATTACTTGAAGGTCTGGGGCATGAGATTGATTATCCTACCGACCAAACATGTTGCGGGCAACCTATGTACAACAGTGGATACGTAGAGAAGACAAAAAGCACGATCAAGCACTTTATCAAAACGTTTGAACATGCAGAAGTGATTGTTTCACCTTCAGGCTCTTGTGTTTCATTTGTAAAAGAATATCCCCATGTTTTAGCTGATGATAAGGAATGGAAAGAAAGAGCGGAGAAAGTTGCATCAAAAACATATGAACTATCTCAGTTTTTAATAGACGTTATTAATGTAAATGACGTTTCTGCGAAATTACCAGGAAAGGCTGTATACCACAGCAACTGTCATACAACTAGATTCTTAAAAGTGAAAGAACAGCCATTACAGCTTCTTTCGAAGGTAGAAGGCCTAGAATTAGTAGATTTCCACAATTCGGACAAGTGTTGCGGGTTTGGTGGTACTTTCTCTGTTAAAATGGGGGACATCTCAGCTGAAGTTGCTGATGAAAAAGCAAGGTATATACAAGAAGCTAACCCTGATTATTTAATTGGTGCTGACTTCGCTTGTCTAATGAATATTGGGGGACGTTTGAGCAGGATTGGATCAAATATCAAAGTCATGCACCTTGCTGAAGTGCTAAATTCTAAATAGGAAGGAGACTTAAAATGGGGATAAAAATTAACGACCAAAGCTTTAAGACGAATCTTAAGAAGAATCTAAACAATGATTTTATGCGTGCTGCAATGGTGAAAGCACAAGATTTAATTAACAAAAACAGAGCAAACGTTTTGTCCCAATTGGGAGATGGTAATTACCAAGAGTGGCAAAGAATATCAGGAGAAGTTCGTGCCCACGCTATTGAAAACTTAGATTTCTACTTAAACCAATTTGCTGAAAATGTTGTCAAAAATGGAGGCAACGTATTTTTTGCAAAGGATGCAAAGGAAGCCTCTCAGTATATTACGAATCTAGCAATAGAAAAAGGCGTTAAAAAAGTAGTAAAGGCTAAATCAATGGTTACAGAGGAAATTGGACTTAACCATGATTTAATTGATGCAGGGGTAGATGTAAAAGAAACTGACCTAGCGGAATACATTTTGCAATTAGATGACTGGAATCCACCTTCCCATATGGTAGTACCATCGTTACATTTAAACAGAACGCAAATTCGTGATGTTTTTGCCAAGAATGGATATTCTGGCAAAGATATTCCTGAAGATTTAGCTGCATTCGCTCGCGCCCAACTGCGTAATGAGTTTGTAACGGCTGACATGGGAATTTACGGATGCAATTTTGCTATTGCCGAATCAGGAGCGATTACATTAATCAGTAATGAAGGAAATATTGATCTATGTACATCAGCACCTGAATTACAGGTAGCTGTAATGGGTATGGAACGGATTTTAGCCACCTATGAAGATGCTGATATCTGTATTAGCTTATTAGCTAGAAATGCTGTAGGAGCAAAAAACACAAGCTATACCACATTTGTAAACGGCCTAACTGAAGACGGTGCTGCCGATGGTGCTAAAGAATTTCATGTGGTGATTGTTGATAATGGTCGTTCTAATGTATTAAAGTCTCAATTTAAAGAAGTATTGCAATGTATGCGCTGTGCTGCATGTTTAAATATCTGTCCAATATATCGTCAAGTTGGTGGTCACTCTTATAATTCTATCTATTCTGGGCCACTTGGTGTTGTATTAACGCCACTTCTTGCCAGCTATGATGACTTTGAAGAACTTCCATATATGTGTTCACTTTGTGGTGCATGTACAGAAGTTTGTCCATCTGATATCAAGTTACATTCATTAATTCATGAGCACAAGCGTGTATTAGCGGAAGACAAGAAGGTTTCTGCATTCTGGGGTGCGAGTATGACTGGAGCAGGTATGGTGTTCAGCCGTCCATGGATGTACAAGTTAGGAACGGGTGTTGCGCCATTGATGACAAAGCCATTTATGGAAGATGGAAAAATCAAAAAAGGTGTCAGTATTCTTAAAGGGTGGACAGATAAACGTGACATGCCAGCATTGGAGAAAACGCGTTTTAGAGATTGGTATGCCTCTAGAAGTAAAGGAGGAAATAAATAATGAAAAAAGGACAAATTATAAATAGAGAGTCATTTATTTCTAACCTTTCAAACATACTAGGTCGAGAAATGCCGAAAGAGGTTGTGCATCCTGGATTATCAAGCAAACCTCATCTTGAAATTTATAAGGGTTATACTCAAGCACAATTAGCTGAAGAATTCCATAAAAATGCCCAAGTTAACAAAGTCGGATCGGGTGGTAAGATTGATTCCTTAATTATCGAGAAAAAAGATCTTGCAAAAACTGTAGCAGAAAAACTAGTTGAACATGGAACAGGGCCAATTATCGCTTGGAACGATGAGCGTTTTGCAGAATGGGGCCTAAATGATGTGTTGAAAGATGCATATGTTTGGACTGATGGAAAAGGACGTGAAAATGTAGATAAAGCATTGAAAGCGTCTTATGGCGTGTGTATTAGTGATATTTCACTTGCTGAAACAGCGTCTTACACCGTCATTGATAAGTTGGGAAAAGGAAGATCGTCAAACTTCCTGCCTTTAAATTATGTATGTATTGTACCGCAAAGTACAATTGTTCCGCGTTTAACTCAAGGAATGCAAAAGCTTCATGAAATGTCAAAAGAGGGAATAAATCCTGCAGCCATTAACTTTATTTGTGGTTCAAGTAGTTCCTCTGACATTGAGTTAAACAAGGTATGGGGCGTACATGGACCTATTCGTTTAACATATCTCATTGTCTCTAATTTGTAAAAATATAGCAAACATTTTTTAGACCAGCCTCTTACAAGGAGATTGGTCTTTTTTCTTGCATTATCCACAGCAACAAACCATCAGAGGGTTTGAAGTGGACAAGGAAGTGGACAAGGGGAAGTGGACAAGGGGACGTTTCGCTTGTCTCATCTCGGAAATATGATATGATAAAGAAGGGGTGATGTGCATGGCACGAATAGCAAGAATAAAGAGTAGAACCGGTATATACCATATTATGTTGAGGGGCATTGATAAAAGAAACATAATTTTAGACGATGAAGACAGAACAAAGTTTATGGAGAAGCTACTAAAGGCAAAAGAGACTGCTAACTTCAGGCTGCACGGGTATTGTCTTATGGACAACCATATACATTTGTTAATTGGAGAGTCAGAAGAAATCGGAATAAGTATTAAGAGGATAACAGTAGGATATGTCCAATGGCATAATGCTAAGCATGAAAGAACAGGTCACCTGTTTCAAAATAGATATAGGAGTGAAGCGGTTGAAACTGAAAGCTACCTAATGAATGTACTAAGATATATTCATCAAAATCCTGTAAAAGCAAAGATGATAGAGCTAGCAAGAGATTATCCGTGGAGTAGCTATCACCAATATCTATCTGCATATAATGGAAAAAGCTCCATTGTAGATGCTGACCTAATAAAATCATATTTCTTAAAGCAGGAAGACTTTGAAGAGTATATGAACGCTGAGACTGAAGAAGAATTCTTAGATTATAAACCAGCAAAAAAATACACAGATGCAATACTTAAAAGTATCATTGAAAAAGAGATTAGTATAAAAGCGCTACTAGAGATGCCAACAGAAACAAGAAACAAAGGGATAAAAGATATTTATCAGCGCAAGGGAGTTAGTATAAGACAACTGGCTCGAGTGTTAGGAATAAGCAAAACAATTGTTGAAAAGGCTGTAAAGTGAAAATGATTCAATGAAAGAAAGCATTTGCCCAAGAGTCTTAAAAAGACAAACGAAACGTCCCCTTGTCCCCCTTGTCCCCCTTGTCTTCCCAGGCTGTAAAAATACAGTATAACAACAAAAAATCATTTAAAAATACCCTCAGAAGTGATAAACTATAAATTATATTATAAATGGTGTAAAGGCGTGATGGAAATGAGTAATAGCAAAACTAAAACAGATGTTGTCTTAATTGGCGCGGGTGTAATGAGCGCTACCTTGGGAACACTGCTGAAGGAGCTAGTACCAGATTGGGAAATTACTGTATTTGAGAGATTGGCAAACACAGGAGAAGAAAGCTCTAACGAATGGAATAATGCGGGAACAGGGCATGCGTCACTATGTGAACTAAATTACACCGTAGAACAACCAGACGGAACTATAGATACTAGCAAAGCTATAAAAGTTAATGAAGAGTTTCAGGTTTCCATGCAGTTCTGGTCTTATCTAGTAAAAAGAGGACTAATCAGCAATCCTTGGGATTTTATTGTGCAGTTACCCCATATGAGTTGGGTGCAAGGGGAAAAAAATGTAGCCTTTTTACAAAAGCGGTTTAAAGCGCTGGCGAATAATCCCCTATTTCAAGGGATGGAGTATACCGATGATCCAGTAAAAATGAAGGAATGGTTTCCGCTGATGATGAAAGAGCGAACCATCACAAAACCTATGGCGGCAACCAGAATCGAATCTGGAACAGATATCAACTTTGGCGCTATGACGCGGATACTATTTGATCACCTAAAGAAAAAAAATGTGGGCGTAAAATTCAAAAGTCAGGTTGACGACTTAAAACGTACTAAAGAAGGTTTATGGGAGCTGAAAGTACGAAACTTGGATAGCGGTGCAGTAGAAAGCCATACTGCAAAATTCGTTTTTATCGGCGGCGGGGGGGGCAGTCTACACCTGCTGCAAAAATCTGGGATACCTGAAGGAAGGGGTATTGGAGGATTCCCAGTAAGCGGAATATTTATGGTGTGTCAGAAGCCCGATGTTGTAGCCCAGCATTATGGAAAAGTATATGGGCAAGCGCCCGTTGGAGCCCCTCCCATGTCTGTGCCCCATCTTGACACCAGGTTAATTAATAATAAAGAGTCGTTGTTTTTTGGACCCTATGCCGGATTCTCACCAAAGTTTTTAAAATACGGCTCAATATTTGACTTATTAACCTCGGTTAAACCGGATAATCTGGTAACCTTGGTGGCGTCGGGTGTAAAAAACCTCTCATTGACAAAATACCTGATCCAGCAAGTTATGCAATCAAAAGAACAGCGCATGGAAGCCTTACGAGACTTTATCCCGACGGCAAAAAGCGAGGACTGGCAGTTAGTTGTAGCAGGGCAACGCGTACAGGTCATCAGAGATACCGAAACTGGAGGTAGAGGAACGCTACAATTCGGTACCCAAGTGATTAGTGATACTGATGGTTCCATAGCAGCATTACTTGGTGCCTCTCCCGGTGCATCTACAGTGGTTTCCATTATGCTGGAGGTAATAACCAAATGCTTCCCGCAGCATTTAAAAGCATGGGAACCGAAAATAAAAGAAATGATTCCATCCTATGGGGTGCAATTAATGGAAAACCCCGAGCTTCTACAAGATATCAAAGCTGCAAATGCTCAGACCCTTGGTTTAACAAGTGGTGCAGTAAAGAGAGTGCAAAAAACTGCAATTTAGCGATTCAAATCTGTCTTTCTTTGAGAGACAGATTTTTTTATGGCCCTTGACAAGGCGGTCTACAAGCTGTAAACTTAAATCAAGTACTGGTCTATTGATTGTAGACTGAAGGGGGTTTGGAGATGAGAGAGTATAAATTCACTGATGCGGAAGCAAAATTTGCCGATATAATATGGGCTAATGCGCCTATTTCATCAGGAGTGCTGGTAAAGCTGTGCGAAGCCGAGCTTAAATGGAAAAAATCAACAACCTATACTATGCTAAAGCGTCTTGAAAGTAAAGAAGTATTTATAAATGATAATGGTCTGGTGAAACCTCTAATAGCAAAAGAGGATTTTTATGCTGAGCAAAGCAAGCAGTTTGTAGAAGAAAACTTTGGCTCACTGCCAAAGTTTCTAGCTGCCTTTACAAGAAGGAAAAAAATGAGCGATAAAGAAATTGATGAGCTACAAAGGCTAATCAATGAACATAAGGAGGGGTAGCTGTGGATACATTTTTTTTGCAGATATTAAATATGAGCATTACAGCTAGCTATGTAATTATCTTTGTCATAGCTGCTCGGATGCTGCTCAAAAGAGTACCTAAGGTATTCTCCTATGCCCTGTGGTCAGTGGTGCTTTTCAGGCTTGTATCCCCCTTTTCCTTCGACAGCATATTTAGCTTAATACCAGTCAGCAGCCAAACTGTACCTAAAAACATCATGTATTCACAGACACCTCAAATCAATAGTGGCATTCCAGTAGTGGATCAGGCTGTGAATACCTCTATGATGCCTGCCCCTGTAGCAGGTGCCAGTGTAAACCCAATGCAGATATGGCTTGCCTTAGGCGAAACGGTATGGATATTTGGTATTGCTTTACTTCTTACATACAGTATCATTACAACGATTAGGCTTTATTTAAAGCTGAAATCGGCAAAACCTGTATTTGACAATGTGTATGAAATGAGAGGTATCAAAACCCCCTTTATTTTTGGTGTATTAAAGCCTAAGATTTATCTTCCAGCTGATCTTGGGGAGAATGAAAAAGCCTATATTATTAAGCACGAGCAAACTCATATAAAAAGGCTTGACCATATTATAAAGCCTGTAGCCTTTTTAGTTCTATGTGTGCATTGGTTTAATCCCCTTGCATGGGTTGCGTTCTTTTTAATGAGTGAAGATATGGAGATGTCCTGCGACGAAAGTGTTATTAAACAAATGGGCAGTGAAATTAAAAAGGAGTACTCTACCTCCCTCTTATCTCTAGCAACAGGCAAAAGAATAATAGGCGGTAGCCCTCTTGCTTTTGGTGAGAACAATACAAAAGGACGTATTATCAATATCCTAAACTACAAAAAGCCTGGGTTTTGGGTTGTTATTCTGGCAGTTATTGCTGTTATGGCTATCAGCATAGGGCTCATGAGTAATCCACTAAAGAAGCAGCTTACAGTAGAGGATTATGCCAAACAATTTGTAGATCAGAAAATAGAGAGCTATTCATCGGCATTTAAGATTGTGGATACTAAAATTACTAAGCTTGAAAAAATAGCTTCATTTGACAACTTCCTTCCAGCCCCTGTGGAAATATGGAGTTTGGAATATCGTCTAAAGCCCGATGATATAAGTAATGTTTTGCTAGCCGGTGGCATGAATGAAATTGAAGGTTGGATAACTGAAGATGAAAGTATGGGCAAGCCCATGCTAATTTTCTCCTATGAAGGCTCAAGACTAAAATATTTGGGATATATGAGTAGTGGGGAATCAGACTTATCTAGTCTAGCTGGTCAGGAAACTGCACTTCGGGTGTTTCTTGAAGGGCAAGGGCTGTTGCCAAATGTAACCCACAAAGGAAACCATGTAGTGGTACAATTCCCTCTATCTACTGGAGAAACATCCCAGCTCTTGTTATCCCAGCCAGTAGTTCAAGGGGATCAGGGCATTTGGTGCGTAGAACGGTGGATGGACGGAAATGGCACAGTGTATTTCGTTACCCCGGAAACCGATGTTAGGACAGCCGAGTATTTTAAAGGCCTACAAAAACAAGCTGATGCGGGAGTTGAACTGTGGTTGTTAGATCCTTTGCAGGTTGCTATTGATTTTATAAATAATGACCTTGGACAACGGGTTTCTATTAACCAACTAGCGCCCCAGTTTTCCGCAACAGCTGAAGACTTTCAGCAAACTCCAGAAAGCCATTATATTGGATTTATTAGTAACTTTAACAGGGAGAGCAATTCCTTTAATTTAGATACAATTGAGTGGTTGACCTTAGAAGACACTGAGAGACTTAAGGAATTGAATATAAATCCCAATGATATGCCAAACGGATATTATATTTATAATCCCCATAGCTACCCAATGTATTTTCAAGTCACAGGGCAAACTGAATACAGCATTATAAATTGGGGAGGAGGAACAACCCCAAATGAGTTTTATAAACCAGTTAGCATGGTGGAATTTGTAGAGTATCTTGACACATATCTAAACAATACAACCCCGCCCTTTAGAATTGTTACAAAGGATGGATATGTGCAAAGCATTACCGAGCAGTACGTACCATAGATAACTGCAAAAAATAGCCGCTCTAATATGTGTTATATTCATATTGGAGCGGCTAAAACATTCTATTTAAACAAATAATTGATTTATATTAAAAGCTTTCAAGGGGTACAGACAATTCATTAAGCCTTGAGCCGTCTTTTGCGCTTTCTTCAAATAAGATCAATGTCAGTTGACCGTGATTTGGCAAGCTCTCTTCAGGAATATGAATATCAATGGTGAATACTCCCCAATCAGGAGCGCCGATGCGGGCAGTTTCAAATCCTTCTAGAAAGATAACGTGACCATCTTCCACCTCATATTGTACAGTAGCTTCAAAAACTCTTGCTTCTCCAACTACCGTGTAGGTGCCCTTTGACCCAAATACTACAATGTTGCGAAATGCTGAATTTTCAATAGACGGGCTTCCAAAAGTGATCTCTACCTGACGCAGTGTTTCGTTCCAAGTAGTTGTAGAACCTAAAAGGTTGCTGACAGCCCTTAATGGGATATAGGTGTGGCCAGCTAAATTAAGGATAGGGAGATCACCTTGATATAAATTGCCATTAACAAAAATAGGGTATCGGGCTTCAGTCAAAATAAATTCTTTTTGAGAGCTAGCAAACAAGGAAGTAGTAAAAATCAAACATAATCCAACTAATAAGCCAATAATAAAAGTTTTAGTCATATTAGACATAGAACAACCTCCTCTCTTTATTATAATTATACTACATGGCCTCAATAAAGAGTAGTGAATAGCTTAAATGAATAAGATTAATATTATTAACCTAATGCCAAGTTTTTCCGGAGGATTTAATTGATAAATGAGGAATAGTTATATCAACAAAAGCCGGGAAGGGGCAAATACGCAATGGTTCACCAGCAGGGAAATAGAAAAAGCTCTCGTATTTTAATCGTTGATGATTCCAAGTATATTCGATCTACTTTGCGTCAGTTTATGGAGGAGCAGGGCTGTGAGGTAGTGGAAGGGGAGAACGGGCTAGAGGCAGTCAAGCTTTTTGAAACGGAAAACCCAGATGTAGTGTTAATGGATTGTGTTATGCCTGAAATGGATGGCATAGCAGCATGCAGGCATATTCAAGAGCTGCCTAGGGGAAAAGAGATACCGGTGATAATGGTGACCAGCCTAGCCGACGAAAGGACAGTAGACAAGGCTTTTGAGGCGGGAGCTGTTGACTATATAACTAAGCCTATCAACTTTGCTGTTTTGCGTCAGCGGGTGGGACGCATTCTTAAAGCTAAGCATACAAAAGATTCCCTAGACCAAACCCAAGCCTTTGCCAAAGCGGTAGTTAACTATGCATTAGATAGTATTATTACCGTGGATTCCCAACAACTGATAATAACCTTTAACCCTGCCGCCAGTCGCTGCTTTGGGTATCATCTGTCTGACATAATCGGGGAAAGCATTAATACAATCATCCCTGAGCTCTCTTCTAAAAACATTGCGGAAAGCCTGCAAGAGCTGAGTCATAGCGGAAGAGAAAGCTATGGAAAAAGAAAAGATGGATCTACCTTCCCTTTGGAGTACTCAATAAGCCGATGCCAGCTGGGGGAGCAGACCCTATACATATTAATCCTCAGAGACATAAGTAAACGGAAGCGGGCAGAGCAGGCGTTGGTAGAAAGTGAGGAGCGCTACCGCACCTTAACGGAAAATGCCTACGACTTGATAAGTGAGTTGAGCCTTACTGGAGAGTTCGTCTATACTAGCCCCAATTATAAAGAGGTGTTGGGCTATGAAGGAAGTGAGCTGCTGGGCAAACAGTATGCAAATTGTATTCACCCCGATGATATACCTGAGTTGGAGAAGGCACTGATTAAGCTAATTAGAAAGAAGCCCATAGATCAAATAGTCTTGCGAGTATTTCAAAAAAATGGAGACATACGACTCTTTGAGAGCACTGGCAAAGCATATAAAACGGCAGACGGGGAGACTAGGATTGTCTTCGTCTCCCGAGACATAACGGAAAGAAAGCAGTACGAGGATAAATTGTGGCACCAAGCCTTTCATGATGCGTTAACAGGCTTGCCAAATCGGGTCTTACTGAAGGATCGACTTAAGGTGGAAATTGCCCACGCCAATAGAAACTGCCATATGGTGGGCGTGATTTTTCTAGATCTGGATAGATTTAAGATAATCAACGATACCCTGGGACATACGGCAGGGGACAAGCTGCTGCAGGAAATAGCTAAAAGGCTAGAAAATAGTGTGCGCACAGTGGATGCAGTAGCTAGGCTGGGCGGAGATGAATTTACCATCCTAGTAACTGGTCTTACCAAAATGGAGGGCATAGCTAAAATAGCTAATAAAATTCTGGAGACGGTAAAGCAGCCTCTAGATATAGAGGGTCAGCAGCTATATGTGACTACCAGTATGGGTATATCCATTTATCCCAACGATGGCAAGGATGTGACAACTCTACTGAAAAATGCTGATGCAGCCATGTACTTAGCCAAGGAAAAGGGCAGAAACAATTATCAGCTATATACTGCATCTATGAATGAAAAGGCTTTTGAAAGACTGAAAATGGAGAATAATCTACGACGAGCCTTAGATCAAGATGAATTTGTCCTCTATTATCAGCCTAGAATAAATATCAACACTAAAGAGGTTATAGGGATGGAAGCCCTAATACGATGGCAGCACCCTGAAAAAGGGCTGGTGCCTCCTAATGATTTTATTCCTATAGTAGAGGAAACAGGACTAATCGTTCCTATAGGTGAGTGGGTGTTGCGCACTGCCTGTGCTCAGAACAAAGCTTGGCAGGATGCGGGATACCCAAAGGTTCGGGTGGCAGTAAATATTTCTGCCAGACAGTTTCAGCTACAAAACTTTGTAGAAACAGTAACCAAGGCACTAGAGGAAACGGGGCTAGAGCCTAAGTGGCTCGAGCTGGAGATAACTGAGAGTGTGGCAATGCAAAATGTTGAATACACCTATGACATGCTTAAAAGGCTACAGACCATGGGGATAGATTTGGCAATAGATGATTTTGGCACCGGCTATTCATCCCTCAGCTATTTAAAGAAGTTCCCTATAAATAAGCTAAAAATTGATAAATCTTTTGTAGAGGAGATAAGCACCAACCCGGACAGCGCGGCAATTGCTCAAACTGTTTTAGTATTGGGAAAAAGCCTAAAATTTGGTGTAGTGGCTGAAGGAGTAGAAAATCAGGAGCAAGTAGATTTTCTCCAGGACAATGACTGCGAGGAGATGCAGGGCTATCTCTTTGGCAAGCCTATTCCTGCAGAGGAATTTTGGGATAATAGGGTCAAGGAATAATGCAGAAAAGCTTAATTGTTTTAGAATAAGTTTAAAAAGTCTAATTGACTTCCCCGCCCAATTTATTATGATGGTATTAAGAAGAATTTCGTCGAAAAATTTCAGAACATGCTGAAAGCCCTACTCTTTAAGAGGGGGCTTTAATTATAATAATGAATGGAGGAGAAACAGTTGGTGTTTGGGGGAGAAAACATATTTTTGCTTATAGATACGCACCAGTCTGACAAAATAGGGCCAGACATTAGAGCTGCTCTTGCTGATGAAAATAGCATTAATCTAATTGAAATAAACAGCTCCCAAGATGCAATAGAATTGCTTAACCAACAAGTTCCAGATTGTGCAATTATTCAAGGGGATATTTTAAATGCGGAGGATGAAGAAACCCAAAACCTGCTTATAGAGATGCTGGAAGAGAGGTTCGTTTCAATTGTTATTGTTTGCTTTGATTATCAGTACTGTTATCAAAGGTATCTTTTTGCCCAAGAGGTTTTACTGTTACCCCATAAGCCAGAAAACTGGAAGATAACTATTGAAAAAAATCTTAATAGAAGAAAAAAACTTCTTTCCTTTCTAACCATTGACCCCATCACAGGGCTAAATAACTATCAATTCCTTCAGCAAGAAATAACTAAACAGCTTAACGACTTAAAGCGCTCCCACGAGCCTTTTGTATTAATATATGTAGAGCTAGACTGTCTAAAAGAGCTGCAAGCTGCTTACGGTTACCAAAGAGTGAGTAGTATAGTTAAAAAACTGGCAGTATTTTTACAAGGAAGTATCAGATCAACAGACTCGGTTGCCTGCTATAAAGATAACAACAGCTTTGTGATAACTCTCCCTAAAACAAATAAAGAAGATGCTTTCAAGCTCATGAATAGGCTGATGCTTAAATTTACAGAGCTAAAATGGGCTGACCTGATAATCGATGAAGAGGTATCCATAACCTTCTCTGCAAAAATCATCGATGTAGTTGATAGGGAACAATCGTGGGAGCACTATGTTTCCCTGTTGCCCTTTACTCAAGAAACATCTCAAGAGCTAAGAAAAGGATTACTAGTCGATGGCAATGAGAGGGAAAATAATAAGAGCAGAAGGATAAAAATAGCTGTCATAGACGATGACCGACTAGTTAGAGAAATGCTAACTCGACAGCTAGAGGATATAGGGGATAATCAGTTTGAGGTGGAAATAAAGAGCTATCCTGATGGGGAAGACTTTTTTGCCGATCCCTGGCATAAGCAAAATGAGAGGTTTATACTAATTATAGATCGGGTAATGCCAAAAATGGATGGACTAGAGGTTTTGCATAGGATCAGAACAAGATATGACCGCAGAAGATATCTTTGTGTAATGCTGACCAGCAAAGACTCTGAAGCAGATATTTCTCTAGCTATTCTAAAGGGAGCAAACGATTATATTATTAAACCTTTTAGTATTAGGGAGCTCAAGGCTCGAATAAACAGATTAATTAGAGGTGTGAGATAATGGCGCTGAAAATAGTAATTTACTTATCAGCGTTATTTGTCCTTCTTCTAATATTGGTTTACATTTATCTTACCCTGCAAAAACTAGTTGCCCTAGGATATAAGAAAAAAAAAGAAAAGTGGCTAATAAAAAATGTAGATAACATAGAAAAATATCTGTTTTCTGGAGCAGGGGCTGAACTTATCCTACCTGTAGAAAAATATCAATTTGAAGTATTAGAAGAATTCTTTAGTGATTACTTAAGTAATTTCAAATTAGATGCTAGTAATAATCCATTAACCACATTTGTTAATAGGCATATGATAGCAAGATACGAAAAGAATCTATTTGACAAATCCTGGAGCATCAGAATTAACACCCTGCATTATATTGATTTTTTTAACATCAAAGCTCTCGTGCCCAAGCTGCTGTTACTACTAGCAGATAAAAGATGCAGCCCAGAGGAAAGCTACCAAATTTATCTTTTGTTAGCTAAATTCGAATACTCTAAGCTAATGGAGCTAATTGAAAAGGGCAAGGAAATGCCATCTTTTCTCTTAAACGAAATGCTATGGCGCTTAGTAAACAATGATAACTTTGGAAAATATGTGGACAAGTTTCACGACTTTCCCCTGTCTTGGCAGCTGAGCCTATTAGATGTACTCCGAGATAAGAATATAAGATCCATTAAATTACAGATTCTGCTGGAAGACCTTATAGAAGGTAAGAATCATGAGTTAAGAATCCGGGCTTTAAAGACTATCTCTGGGTTAGGCTATCTAAGTAATCCCGAGCTAATACTTAGCTTGGGGGAGCGCTTGCTAAAGGATGAGGAGAGACAAGCCTCCGGATCGGTAACGGAGAGGCTGATGGTGGCGAGGCTAATGGGAGCCATAAAAGTAGACTCCTTTATTCCCTACCTAGAAATGCTAATAGCAGACCCCAGCTATCCTGTCAGAGCTGAGGCAGCCAAGTCTATTCGCAAATATAAAAGAGGAATGCAACTACTTATAGACATAGCTGCTAATCACTCAGATAGCTTTGCCAGGAGCATTGCAAAGGAATGGCTGGAAAGGAGTATAGACTATGAGTAGATTTTGGGATGGGCTACTAAACATTTTTCATGTGCTAAACATTTTTTTAGTGGGCTATCTACTGATAGTCTGTATATTCTATCTGATTATTTACTTCATTGCCTTTAAAAAGATAAAAAAGGAACGAGGGCTGCATAAAATAGAGCCTTACAGAAATATCAAAGCCTCAGCTTTTACTCCTCCTCTGTCTATTATTGTGCCAGCATACAATGAGGAGCTAGGTATCATAGATACAACATTATCTCTTGTTACAGGAAACGGAAGATTAGACTATCCTGAGTTTGAGGTAATCGTGGTTAATGACGGGTCAAAAGATGCAACCCTCAATAGGATGATTGATCGCTTTAGAATGATGCCACTAAAAAATAAGGTGGTTCAGAGGCGAAATGGCATTGCAACTAAAGATATAAAGGGAATATATTATTCGGAGCTATATCCCCAGCTAATTCTTATTGATAAATTAAACGGAGGGAAGGCAGACGCATTAAATGCCGGGATCAATCTGGCTAAATACCCCTATTTTGCATCAATTGATGGGGATACCATTCTTGAACCAGATTCATTTTTAAAGATAATAAAGCCTATTGTGGAAAACAATGAGCACGAGGTTCTGGCAGCTGGAGGCAATGTACTGATTGCCAATGGTAGCAAGGTATCTAAAGGGCAAATGCTACAGCATTCCCTATCAGAAAAACCGCTAGTAATCATGCAAGCGATCGAATATATTAGGGCATTTCTGATGGGCAGAATTGGGCTGAGCAAAGAAAACCTTTTGCTCATAGTATCCGGTGCCTTTGGGGTATTTAATACTGCTAGAGTTATTCAGGCAGGTGGCTATGCTGTAGATACGGTGGGAGAAGACATGGAGCTGGTAGTACGATTACACAGGATGAACCTGGAAAATAATTGGAAGGCAAAGATAATATTTGTTGCAGATCCGGTCTGCTATACTGAAGTACCTGAGGACTGGCAATCGCTGCGCAATCAGAGAATCCGCTGGCATAGAGGCTTATTTGAAAGTCTGTGGGCTCACAAAAAAATGATAGGTAATCCCAAATATAGAGAAATTGGCTTGGTGGCAATGCCTTATTTCCTGCTAGTAGAGCTATTGGGACCAGTAATAGAGCTAACTGGATACATACTAGTGATTATTAGCCTTATTTTGGGCAATGAATATTTAATTAACGTGCTACCTCTTATCGTTCTAATGATTCTTTATGGATCGCTGCTATCAATGGGTGCAGTACTGTTAGAGGAATGGCGCTTAGGAAAACACCAAACCTTTAGTGAGTTAAACAAAATGTTTGCTTTTGCTGTCTCAGAAACCTTTTGGTATCGTCCAATTCTTAATTACTGGCGACTAGTAGCAATTATTTCTATCATTAGAGGGAAGGGGAAGAGTTGGGGGGAAATAAGACGTAGAGGGATATCAACCTCCCAGTAATTCTAACATATATTAAATGACATATTTGGGGTGGCATATGTATTATTATTAATACAAGCCATCTCTTTTTATGTTAGGTAGCAGGGGTATTCATAAAGGATTTTTTAAATAGCGCAAAGAATTTAATAGGATATAGGCTATAGATTATTAACTTATGCATAAACCTGCTGAGGAGGATAGCTATGAATAAAAAAAATATCACATTATTAGCTGGAATAATTATTTGTACTGTCCTTATCTCTCAGCTAATTGGACAAGCATATAGGATAAATATATATTCTACTGAGCACAGTGCTGGTCAAATAACAATAAATCAGATACAAAGCAATCAGGCTATCGCTTTAGATGGCTACTGGGAATTTTATTGGAACCAGCTTTTGGGACCAGAGGACTTTGCTCAGACAGAACAAGGCAGTGTTGTCTATTATCCCATTCCCCGTTTGTGGAAGGGATTATTGCAGGAGGATATAAGCCTAAGCCCTATTGGAACTGCCACCTATCGTCTAATAATTGATATGGATCTAGAGGATTACCCCTCTAAGAGAGGATTTGCCCTGAAAATACCCTTTGTTTACTCTGCCTATAACCTGTGGTTAAACGGGGAGCTGATAGCGTCAAACGGTCAAGTTGGGTTAAATAAGGCTGAAGAAAAGCTGGTTAGAGCTCCGAAAACTATCATGTTTTCCACATTGAGGGGCGAAAATGAATTAATTCTTCAGATATCTAATCACCATTTCTATCGAGGAGGGATATCTAGCTCTATTTTGCTGGGGCAGGCAGATTATGTGTTTAGTATCACCAACAAGCAAATAGCCTTGGACATCTTTATGGCGGGCAGCTTTTTCATTTCAGGAGTACTATTCTTTCTGCTGTACTTTCACAGAAGAGATGAGAAAGGAATTCTATATTTTGCTCTAATCTGCATTTTTTCCTTATCCAGAACCTTGCTGAGCAACGAAGTATTTATTTCAAATATTATTAGAGATTTTGATTGGGCAATTGGCAATAGAATTGAGGCCAGCTTTTCCTACGTGGCTATTCCACTGGCAATATTGCTGTTTGGAGAGCTTTATAAAAAGTACTTTATTTTGAAGTACTTAGCTATATGGAAAGTGGTAATGGTAGTAGGGATCATCTTGGTGACAATGGCTCCCCATGTGCTATATGATAGCCTTTTACCCTATCTGTATTTTGTACAGACAGCTTACTTGTTATATATATTTATTGCTTTTATCAAATACTACGATAAAAGCACAGCCGATTTTTATATACTCTTTTCAGGGAAGCTTATACTTGCCTATTACGCTATGCACGATATTTTAGTTACCTATAAGATTATTGATGGCATATTTAAGCTGCAATTGGGTATTTATATATTTACTTTTATTTTAGGCTACGCTATAATCCTATATCTTTATAGAGAATTTGGCAAAGTTGAGAGACTGGTAACAGAAAATCAGAGTATGCTAACAGAGATAACTCGAATGAATCAGGAGCTGGAGCAGCTGGTAGAAAAGAGGACTCAAGAGCTAGAAGAGAGCAACAGACAATTATATGAGCTCTCTATATGTGATGGGCTGACGAAAATACCTAATAGACTGCGATTTGATCAACAGCTAAGCTCTTTTCTTGCCCAGTCCTTTCAAAAAGGCATACCCTTGGCAATACTATTTTTAGACATAGATTTTTTTAAAAACTATAATGATAGCTACGGTCATCTTAAGGGGGATGAAACTCTAAAGGCTATAGCTAATAGTCTGCACCAGGAGGTTATTAGGGATGAAAATGCCTTTATGGCTAGATACGGTGGAGAGGAGTTTGTGGTTTTATATCTAAATAGGGATAAAGCAGAGGCTTACCAGTTGGCAGAAAAGCTAAGGAACCAAATTGCTGATTTAAGAATACCTCACCAAACCTCCCAGGTTTCAGAATTTGTAACAATAAGTATCGGTGGCATTTCCCTAATTCCAAAAAGTCAGGATGATGCTAAAAGTATCTTAAGTAGGGCTGATGATGCTCTATATAAAGCTAAAAAGCTAGGCAGAAATAGAACGTATATGGCAGAAAGCATTACTTAATTACTAAGGGGGGATTAAATGATTTCAGATATGCAGCTGGTATTTCTAATACTAGGCTTAACTACCATAGGATTTCTAATACCTAAATTTAGACCAGATCTAGTGGCAATTTGCTCCCTGTTGGCCCTCCAGCTAACGGGGTTATTGACAGTCCCTGAGGCCTTTGCCGGATTTGCCAACAGTGTGGTTATAATGATAGCAGCCCTGTTTGTAGTAGGGGAAGGTATTTTCCAGACAGGGCTTGCTCAAAGAGCAGGAAATATGCTGATTAAGCTGACCGGCAGTAGCGAGCTGCGGCTGACCATATTTATGCTGGTACTGGTAGCAGTATTAAGCGGATTTATTAGCAACACCGGAACTGTTGCCATACTACTACCTGTAGTTGTCAGTTTGAGTCGCCAGATGCAGCTCCATCCAGGAAAGCTGCTGATGCCTTTAGCCTTTGCCAGCAGTATGGGAGGAGCCTTGACTCTAATTGGCACAGCGCCAAACCTAATCGCCAGACAGAGCTTAATTAATGCGGGCTATGAGCCCTTGTCATTTTTTTCCTTTACCCCTGTTGGAGTGCTGATTTTATTTTCCGGAATAGCCTATTTGTGGTTTTTAGGGCGACGTTGGCTTGATAAGCCCCATGAAGGACAGACCGAGACCAAGGGAAGCTTTGATGTCAAGGAGCTGATACACCAATATGATTTGGGGAAATATATCCACCTAGTTAAAATTCCAGCTAAGCACCCAGTAGTGGGAAAGACCTTGCGGGAGCTTGAATGGCCGGTTAAATATGATGTAACTGTATTAGAAGTAGTGAAAAAAGAGCCTGAGGGAAGGTTTCCTCTGTCTCTGCGGTCTGGCTCACGACGAATTACAGCAGGGCCAAATTATCAGCTGGAAGGGGAGGATGTATTATTAATTTACTCCTTTAAAGACGCATTGAGCAATTGGAGCGAGCAGACTGGGCTAGTACTTATGGATGATGGGCAGGCTAGCCAATATCAATTAGAGGAAACTAATTTGGCCGAGGTAATATTAACACCCCAATCCAGACTTATCAATCATTCTATACAAGATGTTCATTTCAGGGACAAATATGGACTTACTATCCTATCCATTAAGCACCAATACGAGGCTCCCAGGCCGCCTGCATCTCATGAAAAGCTCTCCTATGGTGATGCGCTGCTGGTGCATGGGAAGTGGAAGGATATCGATTTGCTAGCCCAGGAGAAAAGTGACACTGTGGTGCTTCAGCAGGCTGCCCAACCCCTTCCTCAAGATAGTGACTCCTTTAGAGCCATTGCTGCCGGACTAATTCTTGTGTGGATGCTGCTAATGCTGGTGCTGGAATGGATTCCAGCAGTTATTACAGTAGTGGTAGCAGCAGTGTTAATGATACTGGCAGGCAGTGTGCGACAAACAGATCAAGCCTATCGCTCAATTAACTGGCAGACAGTAGTGCTCATTGCCAGTATGCTACCTATGGCAACTGCACTAGAAAAAACCGGGGGAGTAGAGTTTTTGTCCCAGGGACTGATTGGCTCCTTGGGTGCTTTAGGCCCTTTGGCGGTTTTAGCAGGACTCTATTTAATAACCTCTCTCTTTAGCCAATTTATCAGTAATACGGCCACAGCGGTGCTCTTATTTCCAGTGGCCATCCTAACTGCCCAGCAGATGGGAGTTAGCCCCGTGCCTATGGTTATGGCGGTAGCCTTTTCTGCAAGTATGGCCTTTGCCACTCCTGTGGCCACGCCACCCAATGCCATGGTAATGGCAGCTGGCAAGTATAGTTTCTTTGACTTTGTTCGAGTAGGTGTACCTCTGCAGCTTATCATTGCCATCTTAGCTGTGTTGATCGTACCAGTATTTTTTCCATTTTAAGAGCTGTAAGATAAAGAGCTGAGCTGCCTCCAGCAAAAAGGCAGCCCAGCTCTTTAAATTTCTATTGACATTTTTGAAAATAGGTAATATATTATCTATATAGGTAACATGTTACATAAGGTCCAGTTTCGCAATAATTTATTAAATCTAGGAGGTGCAAAATATGGATTCAACTATGCACAAGCAACGATATATATTTGGCAGCATTTTTCTACTGGCAAATAAGCTACAAGTCATAATTGATAGAGGTTTAGCTGGGTATGGCATCACAGCCAAGCAATGGTTTTTGATGGCAGTGCTAGATGAGTTTTTTAGCCAGCCGCCAACCCTATCAGAGCTGGCTGAAGCTATGGGTAGCTCTCACCAAAATGTAAAACAAATAGCCCTTAAGCTGGAGCAAAAAGGCTTTCTAGCTATGGAGAAAGACCGAGAGGATGGCAGAGCAATGCGAATAAGGCTGACTAAAAAGTGCTACCAGCTCTGGGAGAATAGACAGGAGCAAGACCAAACGTTTTTTCGGGAGCTATTTCAAGACATAAGCCCAGAAGAGCTAAGGATATTTCATGATGGTGTCAAAAAAATATCTAACAAAGTAAGAGAGTTGGAATAGAAAGAATCTTAAAATGAAATGGGGTAAACAAAGGTGCTTAAGAATTTAAAAACTAACAAGCTGCTCTGGCTAACTACTGCTTTTCTTGCCTTGTCAGCTGCTGTAATAGGGGTTTTAAATCCCGAAATGTACCGCGGCTTAACTAGTGACGAGCTAATCTCTGGCGTATTTTCCCAGGATGTGATTACTATTCTTGGCAGCATAATAATTATTTTTTTAGCCTGGAGAATGAAGGAAGGGGAAACTAAAGCTCCTATAGTGATAATTGGTATTCTAGGCTACATCTTTTATGCCTATGGTATATATGTCATCGAACGCTTTTACAGTCTATGGTACCTGCTCTATATGACCATCCTGGCCATGACTTTTTACACCATGATTTATAGCCTAATCAGCATACGCCTAGAGGTGTTGGAAAGGGTGCAAGTACCTAAGACTATTCGCAATATATCAGTGGGATTTTCTCTTTTTATTCCATTGCTATTTTATCCCCTGTGGATTAGCCACTTGATTCCTTTATTATCAATAGGGGAAAAAATAGAGTTCACCTATTCGGTGTATATCTTAGATATGGTATTTGTACTGCCGTTGTTTGTGATTATTTCAGTAATGGCCTTAAAAAATCAAGGCTTTGGCTTAGTGATGATACCTACTCTTTTTATTAAGGGCTTTACCCTACTCTTCTCAGTGGCTTTAGGCATCCT
>CAYVRD010000018.1:0-4490 GCA_964454195.1 uncultured Clostridia bacterium | reverse complement strand
TTTTTTTCTTAACACAGCCATAACATTTCTTTACACAACCTTAACAGTTCGTTTATATCAGCACAACAATTTACGTGTACAATGGGGTTGCAGTGAGGGAGAGAGACCTCAGAAAAAAATAAAAAAGGATTATTCAGGAGGGGTAAATTAAATGTTTAAAAAAGTTGCAGCAGCTGTACTTATTGCAGGCGTGTCTTTGTTGGCGGTAGCCTGTGGTGGTGGAAACCAAGCACCAAAGGAGCAACCAAAGCAACAAACAGAAGAGAAAGCACCTAAGCTAGATGGACGAGTTATCATAGATGGCTCTGGTACAGTGTTCCCGCTTATGGCCCATATGGCAGAAGAATACATGACTACAAAGCAACCTAACGTTAGTGTACAGGTTGCCCGTGCTGGTACAAGTGCTGGATTTAAAAAGTTTATTGTAGGCGAACTGGATTTTGTTAACGCATCAAGACCAGTTAAAAAGGAAGAAGCTGAGCAGTTGCTTGCAAGAGGCTTAAAAGTCGGAGAAGATGTATTGGAGTTTAAGATAGCTCTTGACGGTTTAACAATGGTAATCAATAAAAATAATGATTGGGCTACAGAAATGACTAAGCAAGAGATTATCGACATGTATATATCTGGAACCTTTAAGGCAGATGACAAGGTGCTTTGGTCCGACATTAGACCTGAGTGGCCAGCTGAAGAAATAAGATTTTACGGCCCTAATGAAAACCACGGAACCTATGAATTCTTCTGGGAAGTAATTTTAGGTAAAAAGGATATGGTTAAGACTGCTAACCTTCAGCAAGAGTATTCTACTCTAGTAGACTTAGTAGCTAACGACAGAAATGCAATCGCCTTCTTTGGATTTGGATACTATGTAACTAATCAAGATAAAATTAGGGCAATCAAAATCGACTTTGGCAATGGTCCAGTTGAACCTACAATAGCTACAATCGGTGAAGACCTTCCCTATGCTGGCTTTACTAGACCTGTGTTTACTTACCTAGATGCTCAACAAGCTAAAGCAAAGCCTCAAGTATTAGATTTTGCAAAGTTTATAGTATCTGAAGGTGCAGCTAGACTAGCAGGAGCTAATGGCTTTGCTCCCCTGCCCCAAGCTCAATATGATGCATATTTAGAGCAATTAAAAAATCTTAAATAAAAAATAGGGGAAGTCAAGTAATAAAGTAATAAAGATAACTTAAAGATGAGAAGCAGCATACTTCTCATCTTTAAGCTGTTTAAGAAGTTTGGCATATTGAAAGGAGCAGTTTTTGTGATAAATAAAACTGTTGACGTCAAAGAAATAATTTTAAATAACATTACTAGTGGGAGAAATAAATGGACAGAAAAGGTTATGCCGGCAGTTTTTTTTCTGGCAGCCTCCATCTCAATCCTCACCACTATAGGTATAGTTTTTAGCTTAATATTTGATGCATCAAAATTCTTCCAACAGGTACCCTTAAGGGAAATTTTTAGTACTAACTTGTCACCCTTGGGCAATAACCGCTCCTTTGGTATTTTACCGCTGATAAACGGTACCCTTATAACCTCAGCAATAGCCATGTGTGTAGCTGTTCCAGTAGGTCTAACAGCAGCTGTGTATTTGAGTGAATACGCCTCAGAGCGCCGCAGGAAAGTCCTGAAGCCCTTGATGGAAGTGTTAGCTGGTATCCCTACTATTGTATATGGATTCTTTGCCTATTCCTTTGTAACGCCCCTACTAATGAATCTAATTCCCAGCCTAGAGGCAAAAAACGCCTTAAGTCCAGGGATTGTAATGGGTATTATGATTATACCCTTAGTAGCATCTTTGTCAGAGGACGCAATGAACTCAGTGCCTAATGCTATGAGGGAAGGAGCGCTAGCTTTAGGATCAACTAAGCTAGAGGTTGCCTTTAAAGTAGTTATACCAGCAGCTATTTCTGGAATAATAGCTTCCTTCGTACTTGCAATTTCTAGAGCAGTAGGGGAAACCATGATAGTTACTATTGCCAGCGGCAGCTCCAAAACCTTAACCTTTGACATCACCCAATCAATGCAGACCATGACTGCATATATTGTGGAATTTACCAGCGGGGATGCGGGAAGTGGCACTTTAGGATATTACAGCTTATATGCCGTAGGATTGATGCTATTTGCCTTTACTCTACTAATGAATTTGCTAGCCCAATATATCTCTCGTAAGTATAGGGAGGAGTATTAAGATGAAGTTTGTTATAAATGATCTGGAGACTAGAACCTCCTCAGAGCAAGTTGAAATTGTTGATAATAATAGCTCTACTAGGTATATGGAAACGGATAAGGTCAGGAAGAGAATGAATAATAGAATTGCCTTAAATAATGGGGCAAAAATCATCTTTTTTCTTTCAACCCTTTTTGCCCTAGCTATTTTGGCAATATTAATATATAGAATTGGCATCCAAAGTATTGGTTGGTTAAACTGGAATTTCCTAACAAGTAGACTCTCCATATTTCCTGATAGGGCAGGCATCTATGGCGTTATTATTGGCTCAGTTTGGCTGATGGCAGTTGTGGCACCAGTGACCATGATTCTTGGAGTATCTACTGCAATTTATTTAGAGGAGTATGCTAAAAAGGGACGGTTCCAGGCCTTTATTCAAACAAATATTTCAAATTTAGCAGGAGTACCCTCGGTTATCTTTGGACTTTTAGGCTTGACGGTTTTTAGCAGAATGTTTAACTTAGGTTCAAGTATCTTAGCAGGTGGGCTTACCATGTCTCTACTAGTACTGCCTATTGTGGTAGTAGCCAGTCAAGAAGCAATTAGAGCAGTGCCGGGTTTTCTTAGAGATGCATCTTACGCTATGGGTGCCACTAAATGGCTTACCATTAAAAATGTTGTATTGCCCACTGCTTTGCCAGGAATTCTGACAGGCTCCATATTAGCTTTATCCAGAGCAATCGGTGAGACAGCTCCCCTGGTTGTGCTTGGTATACCAGCCTTGATTTTAACAACACCCAGTAGTATCATGGATGACTTTACAGCTTTGCCAATCCAGATTTATTATTGGACTCTTGATACGGTACTGGTTGCTGAATATGCCAATCTGGCTGCTGCTACAATTGTAGTGCTGCTGGTAATCCTATTTACAATGAATTCAGTGGCAATATATATCAGAAATAAGTTTCAAAGACGATATTAAATGGAGGGATTAAATTGGCAGTTATGCAAAGCACTAATACTGTCTATCATGTTAGAAACCTCAATCTCTGGTATGGAAATGATCAGGCTCTAAAGGATTTAAACTTTTCAATTAAGCAAAATGAAATTACAGCCATTATAGGTCCTTCAGGCTGTGGTAAATCTACCTTTATCAAAACCTTAAATCGCATGGTAGAGCTAATTCCTACAGTGAAAACCTCAGGAGAAATTTTGTACCGAGGCACCAATATTTTTGATAAATCTATCAGGGCAGAAGAACTGCGCACTAGGGTGGGAATGGTATTTCAAAAGCCAAATCCCTTTCCTAAATCTATCTACGAAAACGTTGTCTATGGGCCTAAAATCCATGGCATTAGAGATAAAAAGCTGCTAATGGAAATCTGCGAGACTAGCTTAAAAAGTGCCGCTCTGTGGAATGAGGTAAAGGATCGACTACATGATAACGCCTACGCTCTGTCAGGGGGTCAGCAGCAAAGATTATGCATAGCTAGATGTTTAGCTATCCAGCCCGACGTGCTGCTGATGGACGAGCCTACATCGGCTTTAGATCCTATCTCTACCTTGAAGGTAGAAGAGCTGGCCCAGGAGCTAAAAAAGAATTATACTATAGTAATAGTAACTCACAATATGCAGCAGGCTGCCCGCATCTCAGACAAAACTGCCTTTTTCCTAAATGGAGAATTGATAGAGTTCGATAACACTAATAATATTTTTTCTAATCCAACAGACAAACGGACAGAGGATTATATCAGTGGAAGATTCGGTTAAATATGCTTACAAAACAAAAACTCCTTTTCGCCACCCAAAGGGTGAGGAAAGGAGTTTTTTGCTCTTAATCAAAAATCTGTTTCAAGAACTCAAGCACTGAGTTCATATAGAGCTCAGAGTTGGTGGCATAGCCCTGTAAGTGTGGGGCTCCCGGAATGATGACAACCTGGGCTAAATTGTTTGGAATTTCTTCTGCCAACAGGGTTGGATTATTAGCAGGTGCAATTTTATCCTCCTGACCGTGGAGTAAAAGTATAGGCTTGCGATAATCTGGTGCAACAGCTAGTGGGCTGACCCCCTCCGGATCTAATCCCGTTATCATAGGCATAATACCTATTACAAACCAGCTAAAGGGGAAGGTGGGCAGCTTAGTCCATACCGGCAGATTTCTTCTCAGATGATCGGGCAAGTGGGCGAAGGTGCTGTCGGCAATAACACCCTTGATGCGCTCATCGCCAATTCCGTTCATGAAAACAGTAGCTCCTCCTGAGCCAAAGCCAAACAGGGCAACCTGTTGATTGGGATCCTGCTCCAATATAAAGTCTAC
>CAYVRD010000017.1:0-30636 GCA_964454195.1 uncultured Clostridia bacterium | reverse complement strand
TTAGTGCTGGCATGTAAAAACCAGGTAAGTGGTGACCTGGTTATTGAAATACCTAAAGAATCTCTCATATACAACCATCAGGTTTTGTTAGAGGATCAGCAAAGCTTGCTGCGAGAGAAATCCCTTGACGTTTTAGATTCCTATCAGAGGGGCAGCTTCATCAAAAGGTTTCATTTGGCTTTAAGTGAGCCAAATTTAACAGAAAACAGTCCCGATTTACCTAAGCTTCTTAATGAGCTTAAAAAGGTGGGATTCTCAAATGTTCAAGTAAGCCTAAGCAGCCTAAAAAATCTAGCTGAAGAGCTACGAGCCCATACCTGGCAAGTAACAGCCACCTTATCTGACTTATCCTACGAAGGTATTATAAGCATAGAGGCAGGACATGCGGCTAGTCCTTTATACGGCTTGGCCATTGATATCGGCACTACTACCGTTGTGGTAAATCTAATTGATCTAGAAACTGGTGAAATTATTGTTAGTCAAGGTAGCTACAATAAGCAATCCCAGTTTGGAGACGATGTTATTACACGAATTATCCATGCTTCTGATGAGACAAAGGGCTTGGAGCAGCTTCAAAAGGTTGTGGTGGCCACAATAAATGAGCTGGTAGATAAGATTGTAAGCCAAGCAAATATTTCTGCCCACCAAATAAAAGGGGCTGTTGTGGCTGGTAACACTACCATGACTCACCTGTTCTTAGGAATCAGCCCCAAATATATAAGATTAGAGCCCTATGTACCTACTATTCACCAGGCACCTCTGGTGAAGGCAAAGGAATTGGGGGTTAATATTCACCCTGAGGGAGTAGTTTACAACCTCCCATCAGTAGCCAGCTATGTTGGGGGAGACATAGTTTCCGGTGTACTGGCAACAAATATGGCTAAATCTGAAGAGATAATTTTGTTTATTGACATAGGAACCAATGGTGAGATGGTTTTAGGCAACCAGGATTGGCTAGTTACCTGCGCATGCTCTGCTGGACCAGCTTTTGAAGGCGGTGGCATAACCTTTGGCACAAGAGCTATGACAGGGGCTATTGAACGGGTTTTCATTGACGCCGAGTCCTATGAGGTTCATGTTAAAACTATTGACAATATGCAAGCCATTGGCATATGTGGTTCGGGACTGATAGATTGCCTTGCCAAGCTGCGCAAGGTGGGCTTGATAGATCGGTCGGGTAAGTTTAACCAGGAGGTCAAGACTCCTCGCTTGCGACGTACTGATGAGGATTGGGAATATGTTTTAGTATGGGCTGATGAGTCTGATCTGGGCAAGGATTTAGTGATCACTGAAAGCGATATTAAAAATTTAATTAGGGCTAAAGGGGCCATATACTCAGGCATTAGAACAATGCTTAAATCTATGGATCTAGATGGTTTTGCTATTGATAAGATTATCATTGCCGGCGGATTTGGTAGTTTCTTAAACATTGCTGACGCCATAGAAATTGGACTGTTACCTGATTTGCCTCAAGAAAAATATATCTTTTTAGGCAACAGCTCAATAAAGGGCGCCAGAATTTGCTTGATGTCAGCTGAAGCACTTAGGGAAGCGGAAGAGATTGCCAAAAAAATGACTTATCTTGAATTGAGTGTGGGGAATACATTTATGGACGAATTTGTCTCTGCTTTATTTATCCCCCATACAGATTTGAGTCAATTTCCTTCAGTCTCCCAATAAAAAAGACTAGAATAGGAAAGGAGAGTAGTTATGGCTGTAAATATAATTAAAGAAAAGTATAGCAGCAGTGTAGGAGAAGTAGTGTTAGGCGCCACCAAGGAGCAAGGGGGTACTAGAACCTCTACTGTAACTGTTGGTGGAGATGCTACTTTACCTTATCTTCACTTTGAAGGCGAAATAAAAAACAAGCCTGCCGTTGCTCTAGAGGTAGTGGATGTGGTGCCCGACTGGAATGAGGAGCTGAAAAAAGCCTATGCTGGAGTTATGGATAATCCTGCCGAATGGGCAAAAAAATGTGTTGAATACGGTGCAGACCTAATTTACTTAAAGCTGGATGGGGCACATCCAGACAGAGCTAACCGCTCCGTAGATGAATGTGTAGCTACGGCTAAGTCGATCCTGGAGGCAGTAGGTGTGCCATTGATAGTGGTAGGATGTGGTGTGCCAGAAAAGGATAATGAGGTACTTACTGCAATTGCAGAGGCTTGTACAGGTGAAAACCTATTATTAGGATTAGCAGAAGAGGAAAACTACAAGTCTTTAACAGCAGCTTGCATGGTGCACAAGCATAGTATTATTGCCCGCTCTCCATTGGATATCAATATTTGTAAGCAGCTAAACATCTTGATTAATGAGATGAACCTGCCTCTAAATAGAATTGTAATTGACCCTATGATCGGCTCCTTAGGCTATGGTATTGAGTATGCTTACTCAATCATGGAGAGAGCTCGTTTGGGTGCTTTGCAAAATGATAAGATGCTGGCTATGCCTATGATCTGTACTGTAGGCTACGAAGCTTGGCGAGCTAAGGAAGCCAATGCCAGCGAAGGAGATTTCCCTGGGTGGGGCAAGCAGGAGATTAGAGGTATAGCTTGGGAGTCTATGACTGCAGCTGCTCTAATTCAGGCAGGGGCAAGCATTCTCTTACTAAGACATCCTGAGTCACTGAAGCAGGTTAAAAAGAATTTAGCAGAATTAATGGAATCAAACGCCTATTAAATAGCTATGTTTAATACTAATTAAAGGGGGATGAACAATGATAATTATTGGTGAAAGAATAAATGGTATGTTTAAGGATATTGGGGAGGCTGTTAAAAATAGAGATCCTAAGCCGCTACAGGAATGGGCTAAGCGCCAAGAGGAAGCAGGCGCCCATTACCTAGATATCAACACTGGACCCAGTGTAGAAGACCGAGTTTCTGCTATGCGCTGGATGGTAGAAGTGGTGCAAGAGGTTTCTGACCTACCATTATGCTTAGACTCAACCAATTACGATGCTATAGAAGCAGGTTTGGAAATTTGCAAGATTCCAGCAATGATTAATTCATGTCCTGCGGAAAGACCAAAAATTGAAAGAGTATTCCCTATGGCAGTAAAGTATAACGCTAGCTTAATTGGCTTGACAATGAACGAAAAGGGTATCCCCAAAAATGCTGATAGTCGCTTGGCCTTTGCTATGGAGCTGGTGGCAGCTGCTGACGAGTTTGGCTTGCCAATGGAGGAATTGTATATTGACCCACTAATTCTTCCTGTAAACGTAGCTCAGGATCATGCTCCCGAGGTATTGGAAACTATTAGACAAATTAAGATGCTGTCTAATCCATCACCTAAAACTGTTTTAGGCTTGAGTAACGTATCTCAAAAATCCCCAGATAGACCCTTAATCAACAGAACTTATATAGTTATGGCTATGACTGCTGGCTTGGATGCAGCTATTGTAGATGCCAATGATGAGCCTTTGATTGATGCAGCTGCAACTGCTTCAATTTTATTAAATAAGAGTGTGTACTGTGACTCTTATATAAAGGTTTTCAAAACCAGATAAATAGAGCTTGGATAAACCTGCCCTCTTTGGCAGGTTTATTTTTTTTGCTTGTACAAGAATCTAGTCATTAATAGCTAAATGGGCCAATAAACATTACAGTATAACATGTAGGAAGGAGTAGTGGGATGAGTATAAGAAATGAAAAGTTAAATAGAGAATTGGACAAACTTGTTGCCCTAATAATAGATAATAATGAGACTGGTGAAATTAAGAAAGAAAGGGAGCTTATAGAGCCTATACTGGAGGCACTCTTTGTAAAATGTGGTCATAATGCTGCTAGAACAAAGAAGGCTCTTGACAATATGATTAGAAGTAGATTACCAAGTCCCATGATTCTAAATTCTTTTCCCGGATTCCACTCCAAGCTAACTAATAATATTAACGGTATTTATGAGCAATTTATTTATTATCAAGAAATCTTCCAATTTCTAAAAATCCTATTTCCCCATGCTAAAATTCAAAGAAATCAAAGGCTGGTCAATAAAAAAATCGACTTTCTAATACCTGATAAAAGGCTTGGCATTATTCTATCCCCCGATTTAATTAACAAGAACAAGTCATTAATGAAGCCTAAAGCTGTAAGAAACCTATTAATATATGAACTAAATCGAAATATTCTGACACATAGGGAGCTAAAAAGAATATTATACTGGTAGAAGGAAATAAGATGATTAAATATTAAGAAAATTATTGCAAGTATGAAAACACCGTGATATAATTTCAATAAAAAGTAGGACTATTTAGGAGGGGCTATAACAATGGAAACAGCTTTATTTTACGACTACGAAAACTTAACCGATAAATATTGTCCTAACTGTGGCAGTGAAATGGTCTTGAACGGTTCAACCATCGCTAGTGTAACTATAGACAGAGGGAAGATTAAGTTTTTAACTCCTGTAGGCGATTCCCTTCCCCTTGAATGGATTTGTGAAGAATGTATTGCAGAAGATAAAAGTTTTGAGTCATTATTAGAAAAAGACCTAAAAAAATATAATGACTATATTAATCGAGTTGAAATCGTCTATGAAGATGGCACTCCAGTTCAAGCAATATTACATATACTTATCTCAACAGGTACAGGCACAAAGGGTCCTTATGCTTTTCACCCTCCCGATGAAGCTTATGGAGATATGCTAGAAAATAAAAATTATAAGGTATCATTTAAGGGGAGAATGTACTACTATCCCAATGAATGTAAAGGTTGTGCTACTAAAGAATGTGTCATTTGCGATAAATTAGAAGTGGGTGCAAAATACATTGTTGGAGAAAAAAAAATTGATCTTCCATCTTATAGCTCTTACCAACAGGTTTTTGAGCTTTTAAGGACAAATGTATAATAGCATTATAAATAGTTAGATTAATGTCTCTAGGACATTAATCTATTTTTTTTAAAAAAGTCCTTTTTTAATGCATACCCTAGTAGTATAATATAAGTTAACATTTCATTAACAACATGACTGGAGCTGATATTATGCATTCATTTATAAACAGCTATGAGAGGTCTATCTTAAACTTAAAGAAAAAAATTGTCTATATGGGCGAAAAGACATCATTACAACTATTATTGGCAGTAGAGTCCCTCCTAGAGCAAGATATTGATAAAGCTACTGAAATTCTTGTTCTTGAAGAGGAGATAGATAATTTAGATCACCAATTAGAGCTGGAAACAATGGAACTAATATCCTTACAGCAGCCAATGGATGACGATTTACGCACGTTAGGGGCAGTGCTGCGCATTTCAAAGGATTTAGAAAGAATTGGGGATTTGTCAGAAAATATTGCTGAAATAGCTATAAAGCTTTCCAAAGGCGAGGGCTATTTTAAAGAGCTAGTTGATATTCCTTTAATGTGTAATACAGTAAATAATATGTTGAAGGTATCCTTAGACGCTTATATTAATAAGGATTTAGATAAGGCATATCTAATTGATAAGATGGACGATAATGTTGATAACCTCTATTCTTCTTTATACGAAGAGCTTATATCTTGTATGAAAAAAAATGCTGAATATGTAGAACAAGCAACCTGTTTAATAACGGTAGTGCGGTTTTTAGAACGAATTGGTGATCATGCAGTAAATATTGCCGAAATGACAATTTATGAGATAAACGGTGATAGGAAGCCCTTTGCTAAGTAAACAGATATTACTAGGAGGCTAAGTAGCCATATGGATATTATTCTATCTTTAATTACACTGTTTGGCGGCCTAGGCATTTTTTTATATGGCACCAATTTAACTAGTGAGGGTTTGCAAAAGGAAACTGCTACTAAAATGCAGCAGTCTCTAAAAAAAATAACAGCTAATAAGTATCATGCTGTATTAACTGGAATAGTTTTAACTGTATTTTTACAGAGTAGCAGTGCAACAACAGTATTGTTGGTCAGCTTTGTAAGTGCATCGATTCTTACCCTTAGCCAAGCTCTGGGCATTATTTTAGGAGCTGCAATTGGTACTACCTTTACTGTTCAATTAATAGCCTTTAAAATAACTGATTACGCCTTATTCTTTGTTGGTATAGGAGCCTGCCTAAAGCTATTCGGTAATTCAGAAAGGTGGAAAAACATCGGCTTAGCTGTTTTAGGTTTCGGCTTTTTATTTTATGGTATGGCCCTAATGTCTATGGCAATGTTACCATTGCGCAATTATCCTTTCTTTATTGATGTCCTAATTTTACTAAGTGAACAACCCATATTAATGCTACTAGTAGCAACTATTTTTACTTCAATAGTACAAAGCAGTGCTGCTACAATAGCACTTGCCATGTCTTTAGCACTTCAAGGAGCAATACCCGGAGAGGCGACTATTCCAATAGTATTTGGAGCTAATATTGGTACATCTACAACAGCCTTAATTTCCAGCTTATCCTCAACTAGAGAAGCTAAAAAGGTTGCAATAGCTCATCTGATATTTAAGGTAGTTGGGGTTATTGTCTTTTTGCCTTTCCTCAATGCTTTTTACAATCTAAATGTCATGCTAACGTCGGATATTCCAAGACAAATTGCCAATGCCCATACTATCTTTAATATAGTTAACACTATTACTTTTTTGCCTTTTACAACCCAGTTTGCCAAACTAATGGATAAGATAATGCCTAGTAAAACAGAAAAAAAAGTTGTGAAGCATTTGGATGAACGAGTTTTAGATGTACCAGATTTGGCTCTCACATTGGCAAAAAATGAAGTGTTGCATATGGGTGAATTAGTTAGAAAGCAGATAGATAATATTCCTAGCGCTTTAATTAACAAATGTGTAGGAACCTGTAATCATATGAGTGCAGTTGAGAAAGATATATCAATTCTATACAAGGAAATAAGTAAATATTTAACAGTGACTAGTCAGAGGAACTTAACTGAAGAGCAATCAATTGAATCGATAAGATTGCTGTACACAGCTAACGATTTAGAGCATTTAGCTGATATTGCCTTATCTATGGGCAATCTGACATATAAGATGCTTAAGCTTGATGTAGATTTCCATAAGGATGACTGGAATGAACTGGAGCAGCTTCAGGATTTATTAGAAAATAATTTTAATAAAACTATCGATGCTTTTAAGAATATGGATATCAAGTTAGCTAGCGAGGTAATTAAAAGTCACCCTATTGCATTGCGGCTAGAAAAAAAATTGCGCTTAAATCATTTTCAAAGAATGAATAATCCCTCAGATAAAGATTTGGATGCCAGCTCAGTGCATATGGATCTAATAAATAGCTATGTCAATATGCATAATCATTTAGTTACTATCTGTCAAGCTATTATGGGAAATATTTAACTCTATTGCTTACTATTGTGGCATGACTTTCTCCTGCATAGCTAGTATAATAGTGCACGAGATAGGGGGTAATGTTCCTATGATAAATTCAAAGCAACTAATAGGGGCGACTTTTTTCTTTGCCGTATTAATGTTGACTCAAAGTCTGATAGCCCAACCGAACATCTCTCAAGATGTGGATAGGTTATTAGCAAAAAAAAGTGTGCCTGAAGCAACAAAATATGTGGATGTCATAATCCAAGAAATTAATGAACCATCTATAGTCCAAATAACAGAAATAGATATGGACTCTGAGCAAGATGTGCCAATTGAAGGGACAAAGTTACAAGAGCATAGGGTTGTAAAAGGAGAGAGCTTGTTCCTCATAGGTCAGCATTATGGAATATCTGTTGATGCTCTAAAAAGTTTGAATCAGCTTACTTCAAATGAAATTAGGATTGGACAAATATTATTAGTCATCTTATAACAAAAAAGCCTTGAGGAGCATAGTAAGTTCATGCTACCCCAAGGTTTCTTTGTTATTATTTCAGCTCTTGAGCCATACTATTATAAATACTATTGGAAGTCTAAGAGGTGAACAGATGATTCAAATAGACGATGCAGGTAGTGGTAGTCTAATAGGTGGCACTGGTATTGGTATTTATGATACTACAAATGGAAAATATGCCTTTAAAGTCATACCTTTAAGGTACTATCAAAACATGAAGTATTACAGGCAAAAGATGTATCAAGATCAAGCTATTAAAATTGTTAAAGAAGTATTTAAGCTTTGGGCAATTAACAAAAGTAAAGAAGAAATCCATTTATGCTCTAGTTATATATTTGATAAGCTTCGGCCTTGGTTGAAAGAAAATAAGATTTCTTACCAAAATGCTAAAATAGCAGGACCTTTACAAGAGCTAGTTGAAAAATCTTTTATGGATTATCTAATTTCTTTAGGTCTACCTGATTCATACTTAAAACACACAAGATATGCCTATGGATTCCATCGTCTTTTGCATTGGGTTTACGCTGATAAAAAAAAACGGGAAAAGCTGTGTAAAACCTGCTGGAAAAGCTATCAAATTTGGGGGTTTTCTGATATTACCCAAAAGTTGGTTACTGCTGATGAACAACTACTATGTCTAAAGTGCAATCAACTCATAGAAACTGGTGATAAAGCTAAAATAGTCTACTATAATAGTAAATTCAACAACCAGTTGATTATACATACCCGCTGTCCTAAGATACATTAGCAGAATCGATTTTAATTAATGCCTCCTGAGCTAGCTCACCAACTGTTTTTTCGTATAACTCACCATCAATAAATATCTTTATTTTACTATTGTTGCTTAAAAGATCTTTTAAATGGCCAGTAGCTGCTTGATCCTTTAAAAATCCAAAAGCCCATGCAGCATACCCACATAGATTTGGGTCGGGATCAGATAAAAAGGGTGCTAATTCCTCAACAAAAGGTAATACTAAGTCAGGATTAATTTGACTTATTTTACCACAGGCCCAAAGAGTACCTCTAAAGCACATGGGATTATCTAGTCCATTAGTAATCAGTTTTGGCGTATAATCTGCAAAGCGTTTAGGCTGATTTGCTATTATGCTAGCCATACATTCAGTAGCGCTCCAGGGAACATTGCCTCCCTCATCATTCATGGTCCATAAAAACCGCTGAAGCATGTGGATGTAAATATTGGGGTCTTCATCTGTGAGATGCTTTGCTAAATACCCTAATGCCTCAATAGCATACCAGCGCATGGGATCGTCCATATCATAGTAAAGCTCCCTTTGAATAAGATTTAAAGTTTTCTTGTGATTCGTTCTGGCGTATTCTAAGATTTTTTCGTAATCCTTATTAACTAACAGCTCATTAAGTAACGGACGTTTCAACATAACTACCCCTCCTTTTATATTTACTTAAATATTGTTGATTAACTATATTATACATTATTTGCATCCTATATAATAGTAATAATTCCTGTTAATATTGAAAATAATAAAATTATTTTTATGTTTGTTAAAATTATTATTGTAGGATATAATAAAATTTGATAATTTGGATACAATTGGAGTGATACAATGAATTCAGAAGAAAAATGCTTGTCTAAATACCATATATTATCATATGGCTGCCAAATGAATGAACGAGATGCGGAAACTATTGGAGGTTTGTTAAATACCTTAAATTATCAGCAGACTACTACTATCAATGATGCAGATATCATTATCATCCACACTTGCTGTGTTCGTGAAAGCGCTGAAAACAAAATTTTTGGAAAAGTTGGGGAATTGAAGCATCTGAAAAAAAATAAGCCTAATTTAATAATTGCTGTATGTGGCTGCATGGTTCAGCAAAAAGATACTGCTACTAAGCTTATGTCTAAAGCCCCTCATATAGATATAGTATTTGGTACACATAATTTGCATCAGCTTCCTCAGCTAATTGAACAGCACTTATTGGTAGGCCAGTCTATAATAGAAGTCTGGGATGAAGCCCAGGAAATTGTTGAAAATTTGCCTGCTAAACGAGAAGGTAAATATAAAGCTTATGTGAATATTGCTTATGGGTGCGATAATTACTGTACCTACTGTATAGTTCCCTATGTTAGGGGCAGAGAAAGAAGCCGTTTACCCCAAGACATTGTGCAGGAAATACAAGAGTTGGCTGAGGATGGCTATAAAGAGATAATATTATTGGGACAAAATGTAAACTCCTATGGAAAAGATCTAGCTATTGATGTTGATTTCAGTGATCTTCTGAAGCTGATTGACCAGGTGCCCCATATTTGGCGAATTCGTTTTATGACTTCTCATCCAAAGGACTTTACTGAAAAAGTAGTTTTAACTGTAAGAGATAGTGAGAAAATTTGTCCCCATATCCACTTACCTGTTCAAGCAGGAAGCAATATAATATTGGAGAAAATGAACCGCAACTACACTAAAGAGCAATACCTTGAGTTAATCAAAATGATAAAGAGAGAGATCCCCTATGGCAGTATAACTACTGATATAATCGTAGGATTTCCTGGTGAAACAGAGGAGGACTTTGCAGACACATTAAACATAGTAGAGCAATCGCGTTTCGATGCCTCTTATACATTCCTCTATTCTAAGAGATCTGGCACACCTGCAGCTACCATGGAGGAGCAGGTGGAGCAGGATGTAAAAAAGAAAAGGCTACAGTCTCTAATGGATTTACAAAATAGAATTAGCTTAGAGCTTAATTCAGAGCTTTTGGGACAAACTATAGAAGTCTTAGTGGAAGGCCCAAGCAAGACAAATCAAGAGCTACTAACAGGACGCACAGCAACAAATAAGGTAGTAGTTTTTCCAGGCGCTCAGGAGCTTATCGGTAAATTATGTAAAGTAAAAATAATTGAGGCTAAAACCTGGAATCTTGTGGGAAAATATGATATGTAGAAACTTTTTTTAAAAAATAAAGGTTTATTTGGTATTGATAGCGAAGGATATCAATTGACCATATAATACGGAGGTGAAAACATTGTCTATTATTGATAAAGCAAAAGCTCTTGGTGAGGCCATTGCTGCTAGCGAAGAGCTAGCTAATCTTAAAAAGGCTGAAACTGAAATGCAACAGGATGTTGAAGCTCAAGCAATCATTCTTGAGTTTGAAGAGCTACAAAATAAGTTTCAGTTAAGTCATGTAGAAGGTAAGGAAATAAGCGAAGAAGACAGAAAGTTAGCTGAAGAAGTGGAAAATAAAATGACTAACAATCAACATATTCGCGCATACATGGAAAGCCAGCGTGCATTTGAACAAATTTTACAGCAAATCAATAGTATAATTGGCTCAGCTATAAGCGGTGGCCAATGTGGACCTAGTTCTTGCGGACCTTGTACTAGCTGTAACTAAACTATAGGAAATTAGCTATACAAAAAAAGGGGGATGGATTAATCCTCCTTTTTTTGTATTCCTGAATCCTAGGCTTATGCTATAATAAAATAATATAGACTTGCTTAGGAGGCAAATCCATGGAACAGCTTACACCTATGATGAAGCAGTATTTTGAAATAAAAGAGAATCATCAAGACGCTATCCTTTTTTATCGTTTAGGGGATTTTTACGAGATGTTTTTCTCTGATGCAGAGTTAGCTAGTAAAGAATTGGAAATTGTCTTAACCGGTAGAGATGCGGGAGCTAGTGGTAAAGCACCGATGTGTGGTGTTCCATATCATGCCGCCCAATCCTACATTGCCAAACTTATAAAAAAGGGTTACAAGGTTGCAATTTGCGAGCAAGTAGGTGACCCTAAGCTCTCTAAGGGCATTGTGAAGAGGGAAGTAGTAAAAGTTATCACTCCCGGGACTGTTATAAATGATGAATGCCTAGAAAAAGAAAAAAATAATTATTTGGCAAGTCTATTACTTTTACAGAGTAGAGCTGGACTTGCTTATGTAGACTATTCAACAGGAGAATTGTTCTTATCCGAATATAACATAGATGACCAATATTTTATCACCGAGCTTATTCGTTTAGCTCCTACAGAAATAATAGTAAATCAGCATTTACCTCAGGAACTCCTTTACTTGATAAATACTAGCATAAAAACTGTAATTACAGATGTACCAGAAAGCTATTTTAGTGAGCTAGCAGCTCAGAGACAAATCAAAGAACTATATAATGTAGAAGACCTTGAAGAACTAAAGCTTGGGTTTTCTTATCATGCTATTAGAGCTTGCGGTGCCTTACTTAAATACCTAGGTGTCACCCAACAAAACTCTACTTCTCATCTTCAACGCCCCCAGCTTTACAGCACAGAAAAATACATGATTTTAGATATGGCCACAATACGCAACTTGGAAATAATGTCTACATTAAAAGAACAAAAGGAGCGGGGCTCTCTATTATGGGCGATTGACAGCACTGTTACTGCTATGGGCTCTAGAACTATCCGTCGCTGGACTAATCAGCCTTTGGTATCAGTAGAACTAATTGAGGAGAGACAGAGGGCTGTAAAGCAGCTGGTAGATAGCTTTACCAATACCGCCCAAATTCGCAGCAGTTTAAAAAAGGTTTATGATTTAGAAAGGCTAATAGGAAAGCTAAACACAGGTAATGCAACTCCTTTAGATTTACTTAGCCTAAAACAATCCTTGGCAGTAATCTCCCAAATTAAAGAATTGCTGAGTGGTTATCATGGAAAATTAAGCTCACTAAACCAACAGCTAGATGATTTAACAGATATTGTAGCTCTTATTGAGAATAGTATTAATCCTGATGCTATTCATAGTATACGACTTGGGGAAATAATTCGATCTGGATATTCAACGGAAATTGATGAACTGCGTCAATTGGCTAGCGATAGCAAAAAATGGCTGATGGAGCTAGAGGAAGAGGAGCGAATTAAAACTGGGATTAAATCATTAAAAATTGGCTATAACAAAGTGTTTGGTTACTATATAGAAGTAAGAAACTCAGGTGCCCACCTAGTACCGGCAAATTATCAGAGAAAGCAAACGCTAGCAAATGCAGAAAGATATATTGTAGACGAGCTTAAGGAGCTGGAAAGCAAAATCCTAGGTGCTGAGGAAAAGCTAGGTCGACTAGAGCAAGAAATATTTAGTACAGTAAAATATTCTATCATGAAAGCTAATTATAGGATTCAAAAAACTGCTAGTGCTATAGGTCAAGTGGATGTATTAGCAAGCCTAGCCCATATAGCCTTGGAAAATAATTATGTCCTTCCTAAAGTGCTTAACTCTGACAAAATTGTCCTCAAAGCTGCTAGACATCCGGTCATTGAAAAGCTTCAAAGTGGCCAGTTTGTTGCTAACGATATCAATATGGATAGGGATGATGAATTAATTCATATTATTACTGGACCTAATATGGCAGGAAAGTCAACCTTTGCTAGAACTGTAGCCCTGATAACCCTCCTTGCCCAAATAGGGAGCTTCGTACCTGCCAGCTATGCAGAAATTGGTGTAGTAGACCGGATTTTTGCTCGAGTAGGCGCTAGCGATGATCTGACTACTGGACAAAGTACTTTTATGGTTGAAATGAATGAGGTTGCCAATATATTAAAAAATGCTACTAGGAATAGCTTGATAATCCTGGATGAAGTTGGGCGAGGGACGAGTACATATGATGGATTAAGTATTGCATGGGCTATTACCCAGCATCTTCATGACCATATACAAGCTAAGACTATTTTTACTACCCATTATCACGAGCTAACTCAATTGGAAGGCAGCCTAAGAGGGGTAAAGAATTATAATGTTTTGGTTAAGGAAGAGCAAGATCAAGTAAAGTTTCTATACAAAATCATCCCAGGATGTGCCAATAAAAGCTACGGCATACAGGTTGCCCAGCTAGCAGGCTTGCCTAAGCAATTGCTTGACAATGCTAAGCATGTGCTTATGTTGCTGGAGGAGGATAAAGGTAGCCAATCAACAGCAATAAATGTTGGTTTAGAAGGTGCCCAAATTACTTTTGAAGGCTTTGTTGAACCTCCAGGCATTTCCTTCGAATTAGGTTTGCTATTGGATGAGTTGGAGAGTTTAAATCTTTATAATAAAACTCCCTTAGAATCGTTAAACATCTTAGCTAGTTTTCAGGACAAGCTTCGTCACCTAAGGAGGGATAGGCTATGACAACTCTGCATTCCAAAATAGCTATTTTAGATAAAAACACTGCAAATCAGATAGCTGCTGGTGAAGTTATTGAAAATCCTTCTTCCGTTGTCAAAGAGCTGGTTGAAAATTCAATTGATGCTGGAAGCACCCATATCCAGATTCGAGTAGTAAACGGAGGAATAGACGAAATAATAGTCCAGGATAATGGGTACGGAATGACTAAAGAGGAGCTGGCCTTGGCTTTTGAAAGACATGCTACCAGCAAAATTTCTATTGCTGAAGATTTATATGCATTAAAGACCTTAGGCTTCAGAGGCGAAGCCTTGCCTAGTATAGCATCAATTGCTAAGGTAACAGCTACGTCAAAGCCTGAGACAACTCTTTTAGGATGGCAAGTGACGTTTTTAGACGGAGCTATGACCAGCATTCAAGAACACGGATGTAACAATGGCACTACAGTTCATGTAAAAGAACTGTTTTACAATACTCCTGCTCGCAAAAAATATTTGCAGGGTCCCCTAAAAGAGATGTCTAAGGTTACTGATATAGTCTGCAAGCTTGCTTTAGGCTATCCTGAAGTGTCTTTTAGTTTAATTAACAATGGAAAGCAAATCCTTAAGACACCTGGCTCGGGTAGACTAGGCGATGTCATCACAGCTCTTTGGGGCATAGATATGGTGAATAATGTAATGGAAATCTGTTCTGACCTGACTTACTCCTCTGATGATTATCAAATATCTGGATATATAGGAAACCTAACTTATCACAGACCAAACCGCAACGGTCAGTTCTTCTTTGTAAACAATCGTTATGTAAAAAGTAGTATCATTAGCTTAGCTCTTCAAGATGGCTATAGCACTTTATTGCCAATTAGTAGATTTCCTTTTGCAATAATTATGCTCAGTATCAAACCAAACCAATTAGATGTCAATATTCATCCCACTAAACTTGAGGTGAAGTTTAGCGAGCCAGAGCAAGTAAAATTTATTATAACCCAACGGATTAAGAATACTATTGAACAACGGATGAATAGAGTAAAGCTACCGATTCTTAACGAATCTCCAAATACTTATTACAGCCTTTCTAGTGTACCTATAAAACTGCCTATTGTGGAAGAAGAGACTAAGGAACAAATAACTTTTACCGAATATACTCCACCACCTATTAGTTTGAAAATTGAAAGGGCTCCAGAGGAACCGTCTATTTTAACTCCCAGTCCTCAAATTGATGAGCTAAGAGTTATAGGACAGCTGTTTCAGACCTATATAGTTTGTGAGGGTGATGATGGACTTTATCTAATTGACCAGCATGCTGCCCATGAGCGCATCATATATAATCAATTATTGCATCATGAAGGTAACTATCAATCTCAACAGTTGCTTTTTCCTGTTACTGTGGATCTTTTGCCTAGTGAATCTGACATAGTGGTAGATAATATATTGGATTTTTCTAGCCTAGGGTTTGTCCTTGAGCATTTTGGCGGATCAACTTTTGTTATTCGAGAGGTTCCTCAAGATTTACCTAAGGGCGAAGAGGTTAACTGTTTTCATGAGCTATTAGCTATTTTCAAAGAGGTTGGTTTAGAGAATAAGCTGAGCTTTCGGGAAAAGTATTTGATATTAATGTCTTGTAGAAAAGCCATAAAAGCAGGAAAAAACCTGTCCAGTGAAGAAATGGAATATATATTGGCAAAACTCCAAACTATTCCCAGCAATTATACATGTCCCCATGGAAGACCTACCATAATATCTTTTAAAAAGGAGCATATTGCTAATAAGTTTATCCGGAAATAGGGAGCGGATATAATTTATGTTGGTAAAAGATATTATGCAAACTAAAGTAATATGGATTAACAGGGAGAAAACCCTGGGCGAAACTTTTAGTATGTTTAAAAAACACCGAATTTTCACTCTTCCGGTAGTCGATAAAAATTACACTTTAATCGGTTTATTGACAAAAACTCAGCTTTTAGATGTGTTAGAAAATAACCTTTCTACATCAATTGCTGTGGAAAATATAATGATTAAAAATGTTATTACAGTATGGCCAGAAACTACTATTGCTACAGTAGGTAGCTTGATTAGAAATAAAGGTATTGGTCGATTTCCAGTAGTAAATAACAGAGGGCAATTAGTAGGGATTATTACCAAGACTGATGTGTTGTCTGCAATTGCTCAAGAGACTGAAAAAATGTTGATTGAAACAAACATCATCCTAAATAGTGCAGACGATGGTGTGATTGCCATTGACTTAGATGGTAAAATCAGATTAATTAACGCGGCTGCTGAAAGCATGCTTCATATTCCTCCTGGGACTGCCATTGGCAGATATTTATCTAAAATAATGCCCGACTTTATCACATTAGAGGTTTTAGAGACGGGAGTTTCCCATTTGACAAAGGGCTACCAGGTTGGGTCTACTATCCTAGTCATTAATTCATCACCTGTGTTTCTAGATGGGAGGATTATAGGAGCTGTAAGTGTTCTACAGGATATTACTAGATTAGAATCTATCGCCTTTGAACTAGAGGAGGTTAAAAAATTAAAGGAAACATTACTTACACTAGTAGAAAACCCATACGAAGCTGCTATCGTAGTAAATGACAAAGGGATTATTGAACTAATGAATAATACCTTCTGTGATTTTCTAAATCTTCAAAAAGAGGATGTAATAGGTAAGCCAATAAAAAGTGTGGTGCCTGACTCTAAATTGATGGAAGTAATAGAGACAGGTACACCTCAGCTTGCTGAGCTGTGGAAGATTAAAGACCAGGAAGTTGTAGTGATGCGCGTACCAATTGTAAAGGATGGAAAGGTAATCGGAGCTATAGGTAAAAGCCTTTTTGCCGATTTGTCACTTGCAAAGGAGTTCGCTAAAAAACTGCATAAGATCGAAGACGAGCTGGCTTATTTTAAAAGTGAATTTCAAAAAACACAAGCAAGCAAATATACTATTAATAATTTTATAGGTCAATCGGAGATAGTAAAATCTCTCAAGCAGCAGATAATTAAAGCGGCGAAAACCACCTCAACTGTGCTGATTACTGGCGAAAGTGGTACAGGCAAAGAAGTTATTTCCCATGCTATTCACAGAGCTAGTCCACGAAAAAATGCTCCCTTTGTCAAGGTCAATTGCGCTGGTATACCTGAGCAGCTACTGGAATCTGAATTATTTGGTTACCTGGAGGGCTCTTTTGCTGGAGCAAAAAAAGGCGGCCGGCTTGGCAAGTTTCAGGTAGCAAATAAAGGTACTATATTTCTCGATGAAATAGGTGACATGCCTTTAGCAATGCAAGCTAAGCTATTAAGAGTTTTGCAAGAAAAAGAAGTGGAGCCTATTGGCAGTTCAAAAGCTGAAAAAGTAGATGTGCGAGTTATTGCAGCCACTAATAGAAACTTAGAGCAGTTGATTGAAGAGGGTTCCTTTAGATTAGACCTCTACTATAGATTAAATGTGGTAACTTTAATGACTCCCCCCTTAAGGGAGCGTATAGTAGATATTCCGGAACTGTGTGCCTATCTAATTAGAAAATTAAATGTCCAGCTAGGTAGCAAAATTGAAGGTGTAAGTGAAGATGCTCTACAAATACTAATGCAATATCATTGGCCTGGCAATATTCGAGAGCTGCAAAATTTGTTGGAAAGAGCAATTAACCTGACTGATCAAACAATCCTAGGGATAAGCTCTTTTAATTATCTTTTAAACGATGTGCCTAAAGAAACTAATATAAATGATTTAGGCTCTCAAATAATTAAGCCTTTTGATGTGGCTGTAGCGGAAGCAGAAAGGAATGCAATCCTCAAAGCTTTAGCGCATACTAAAAACAACAGAAATCAGGCAGCGAAGGTATTGCAAATTCACCGGTCAAAATTGTATCGCAAGCTGGAGGAATACAACATTACTTAAGTCCAACTCCATAATACTGTCCTATTTTATTGTCCTGAAATTAGACCATAATGTTCTAATTTTAGGACATTTTTTATTTTTCTTTTTTCAATAGTTTGTTAACTTAATTACCCATCTAGGCAAGCTTTGTTAGCATCTATAATATCTAGAAACATATTTCTGTGATTTAGACATAGTAAACATCGGACATGGCACAAAAATTGCAATAATAGTTATGCAATTCGTACAAATCAAAAAATTTGATCGTGAGGGGGAATGTATTGTAATGAGTTACCAAGTTAAAAAAGCAGCAGTGCTGGGCTCTGGAGTTATGGGTAGTACAATTGCAGCTCATTTGGCAAATGTGGGCATTCAGTGTTACCTACTAGACATTGTACCTAATAGCTTGACAAAAGAAGAAGAACTAAAGGGATTGTCTTTAGAGGATCAACAAGTTAGAAACAGATATGCAGCGCAAAACTTGGCTAGAATGCTTAAGGAAAAGCCTGCCCCTTTCTACAGTAAAGAAAATGCTAATCTAATAACAGTAGGTAATTTAACTGATGATTTAGGAAAAATAGCTGAGGTTGACTGGATTATAGAGGTTGTAATAGAGAATTTGGCTATCAAGCAGGACTTGTTTAGCAAGGTAGCCCAATATCGCAAAAGCACAGCTATTGTAAGCTCAAACACCTCAGGAATTTCTATTAACAGAATGATTGAACACCTGCCAGAAGATTTTCAACAGCATTTCTTAGGAACCCATTTTTTTAATCCACCAAGATATATGAAGCTTTTAGAAATTATTCCTGCTAATAAAACTCTACCTGAAGTAATTAAATTCATGGAAGAGTTTGGAGAAGAAGTCTTGGGTAAGGGAATTGTATTTACAAAAGATACTCCCAACTTCATTGCCAACAGAATAGGGGTTTTTAGCACTATATCCTGCTTGAGAATAATGCAGGATATGGGTTTAACTGTATCGGAGGTAGATGCTATAACTGGTCCTGCCATGGGTCGTCCAAAGAGTGCCTCCTTTAGAACTATGGATTTAGTCGGATTAGACACATTTATTCACGTGGCTAGAAATGTATATGACAATGTGAGTGATGACCAGGAGAAAGAACTGTTTGTATTGCCCCAGTTTGTTCATAAAATGGTGGAAAATAAATGGCTTGGTCAAAAAAGTGGTCAAGGATTTTATCAAAAGATAAAGACTGAGGGTAAATCTAATATTCTCGCCTTTGACTACACTACTTTCCAATATCAAGAGCAATCAGTGCCCAAATATTCATCCTTAGAAGGCAGTAAAGCCGCTGGAAACCTGAAAGCTGGTCTAAAGGTATTGGTGAATTCACCAGATAAAGCTGGCCAATTTGCATGGAGAACCCTTAAAGAAATGTTGTTATATACCTCTAGTAAGCTTGAAGAAATTGCTGACGATATTCTTTCCGTCGATAAGGCAATGCGTTGGGGCTTTAATTGGAAATTAGGTCCTTTTGAGGTATGGGATGCATTGGGAGTAGCCCAGACTGTTGAAAAAATGCAGGAAGAGGGCGAGATCATCCCAGCCATAGTAACTGATATGTTAGAACAAGGCTTTAAAAGCTTTTACAAAAGAGATGGGGGATTACTTTATTATTACCATATCAACAAAAAGGAGTATGTGCCAGTAGAGGAGTCTGCAAAAATTATTAACTTAAAAACAAATCAAGAGCAAGGTAAGGTAGTGCTATCAAATAATGGCTCTAGATTAGTGGATATTGGTGATGAGGTTTACTGCTTAGAGTTTGCCTCTCCTAACAATGCCATTGGTGGAGACATCTTAACTATGATAAGCAATAGTGTTGACTATGTGGAAAAGCATGGAACAGGTCTAGTTATCGGCAATCAGGGGAAAAATTTCTGCGTTGGTGCCAACCTAATGCTTATCTTAATGGAAGCTCAGGATGAAAATTGGGATGATATCGACCTGATGATAAGAATGTTCCATAAAGCCATGTTGGCAATTAAGTATAGTGCAAAGCCAGTAGTAGCTGCTCCTTTTAATATGGCTTTAGGTGGAGGCTGTGAGGTGGTTATGCATAGTCATCGAGCTAGAGCTGCCGCTGAAACTTATTTGGGGCTTGTTGAATTGGGAGTTGGACTAATACCTGCTGGCGGTGGAACTAAGGAGTCTGCTATTCGTGCTGCCCAACAGGCTGGCGATGATAAGATTGACTTGCAACCCTATATAAATAAAGCCTTTGAGACTATTGCTATGGCTAAAGTGTCTACCAGTGGTCAGGAAGCTAAAGAAATAGGCTTGCTGAGACCAACAGATAAAATTACTGTAAACAGCGACTTGCTGTTACATGATGCTAAAGCTTTAGTTTTATCAATGGCTCAAGAAGGATTCCAGCCTTTAGCTCCTAAGCCAGTAAGAGTAGCTGGCTCAACAGGTCTCGCTGTTCTAAAGCTTGCTACCTACACTATGAGAGAGGGCGGATACATTAGTGAGTTTGATCAATTCTTGGCCAACAAGTTAGCTTATGTATTAACTGGTGGGAATGTTCCAGCCAATACCTATGTAACAGAAGAGTATCTATTAGATTTAGAGCGGGAAGTTTTCCTAAGTCTTTGTGGTGACCCTCGCTCTCAGGCAAGGATGCAACATATGCTAACCAAGGGTAAACCATTAAGAAACTAAGGAGGGGATAAGATGAGAGAAGTAGTAATTGTGTCAGGTTATAGAACGGCTGTTGGTAAAGCTAACAAAGGCTCCCTAAGAAATGTGTCACCAGTTGACTATGGAGCAGAAGTTATTAAAGCTTGCGTGGATAGTGTGCCTGAATTAAATAGAGAAGAAATAGAAGACTTAATAATCGGTTGTTCCTTTCCCGAAGGAGAGCAAGGAATGAACTTAGGCCGGATGGTGGGCTTAAGGGCAGGGCTTCCTGTCACTGTATCTGGGCTAACTGTTAATCGATATTGTTCATCAGGTTTACAGACTATTGCTATGGCAGGAGAACGTATAATGGCTGGATTTGCTGATATTATTTTAGCAGGTGGTATAGAAAGTATGTCTATGGTGCCCATGGGCGGAAATAAAATTGCACCTAATCCAGGCCTAATTGATAACCAACCCGCAGCTTACCTTTCAATGGGTTTAACCGCTGAAAATGTTGCAACTAGATACAATATTAGCCGAGAAGAGCAGGATCAATTTGCTCTAGCAAGCCATCAAAAAGCAGCACAAGCAATTGAAGCTGGTAGATTTAAAGAGGAAATACATCCAATAGCTGTCTCTGAAAATAAATTTGTAGATGGAAGACTAGTTAAGAAATCATTTGTTTTCGATCAGGATGAAGGGGTTCGCAAAGAAACGAGCCTAGCAGCTTTAGCAAAGCTAAAGCCGGTATTTAGAGCAAACGGTTCTGTCACCGCAGGTAACTCATCCCAAACAAGCGATGGTGCTGCAGTAACCCTTGTAATGAGTAAAGAAAAGGCAGATCAACTAGGTTTAAAGCCTTGGGCATATTTCCGTTCATTTGCAGTGGGTGGTGTAGAACCTGATGTAATGGGTATAGGTCCAGTGGTGGCGATTCCAAAAGCCCTAAAATTGGCCGGCTTATCCCTAGAGGATATAGATCTATTTGAGTTAAACGAGGCTTTTGCTGCTCAAGCATTAGCAGTTGTAAAAGAACTAGGAATTAATCAGGAGATTGTAAATGTAAATGGTGGGGCAATCGCATTAGGACACCCTTTGGGGTGCACTGGAGCAAAGCTTACTATTTCTTTACTAAAAGAAATGGAGCGTAGAAAATCTAAGTATGGCATAGTTTCCATGTGCATTGGTGGTGGCATGGGTGCAGCAGGAGTTTTTGAAAGATTTGATGGTTAAACAAATATCTAAAAGATCAGGGGGGTATAAAAAATGGACATTGTAAAAGGTGGCAGCTTTTTAGTTGGCAGTATTGAACCAGCATCAGTATTTACACCAGAGGATTTGAATGATGAACAAAAAATGATTGGCAAAAACACTATTGCCTTTGTAGAAGGGGAAGTAGTGCCAAAAATGGAGCAGATCGAAAAATTAGACTACGACCTTTCCAGGCAGCTATTAGCAAAGGCTGGGGAATTGGGATTATTAAGCGCAGAAATTCCTGAGATTTATGATGGCATGGAGTTGGATAAGATTAGCTCCACAGTGATAACTGAAAGCATGGTTAAAGGAGGCTCTTTTTCCTTGTCCCATGGGGCTCATACGGGGATTGGCTCTTTACCGATAGTTTATTTCGGCAACAAAGAGCAAAAGGAGCGATATTTACCTCTCCTAGGGAGTGGTGAAAAAATTGCTGCCTACGCCTTAACTGAACCCGGTGCAGGCTCAGATGCCCTAGCAGCAAGAACAAAGGCAGTGCTTTCTGAAGATGGCAAATACTATATTTTAAATGGCGCCAAGCAGTATATAACAAATGCAGCTTTTGCTGATATATTTGTAACATATGCTAAGGTAGATGGTGAAAAGTTTACAGCCTTTATAGTTGAAAGAGAGTGGGATGGCGTTTCTTTAGGAGCTGAAGAAAAGAAAATGGGCATTAAAGGCTCCTCTACCTGCTCGGTCTACTTTGAAGATGTAAAGGTACCAGTGGAAAATCTGTTGGGCGAAATAGGAAAAGGACACGTAATTGCCTTCAATATTTTAAATATTGGCCGCTATAAGCTGGCAGCAGGCTGTATGGGAGCAGCTAAATTTGCTATTGAAGAAGCAGTAAAGTACGGGATAGAGAGAGTCCAGTTTGGAGTACCTATTACCAGCTTTGGTTTAATTAAAGAAAAAATAGCTAAAATGGCTACTGTGACCTACGCTACAGAGAGCGTTGTCTATCGTACCGCTGGATTGATCGACAGCAGATTACATGAGGTAGATATAAATAATGAAGATAGTGGAAGACAAATGGCTGCTGGTATTGAGGAATACGCCTTAGAGTGCTCTATTAACAAAGTGTTTGGTTCAGAGGTTCTAGATTTTGTGGCTGATGAAGCTGTGCAAATCCACGGTGGATATGGCTTTACCCAAGAGTATCCCGTTGAGCGAATTTACAGAGATAGTAGAATCAATCGTATTTTTGAAGGAACTAATGAAATAAATAGACTATTGATTCCTGCAACAATTATGAGAAAAGCTATGAAGGGCGATTTGCCGTTGTTAGCTGAGGCCCAAAAGCTTGCAGGTGAACTTATGTCTATGATGCCCTCCTTTGAAGAGGAGACCTTGTTTAGTGTTGAGAAAAAAATGGTGGAAAATACGAGAAAGATATTTTTAATGTGTGCAGGATCAGCAGTGCAAAAATTTGGCCCTGGTCTTAAAGATCAACAGGTAGTTTTAGCTAAACTGGCTGATCTAGTTATTGAGCTATTTGCAATGGAAAGCTGTCTTGCTAGAACTATAAAGGCTGTGGAAACACAGGGAGAATCAGCATGCCAGCTTAAAATCGATATGACAAAATACTACTTTAGCATGAAGTTTCCGCTGGTTGACTTAATTGCTAAGGAAACCTTGGCCAACATAGAGAGCGGTGATGTCCTAAAAACCCAGCTTTCCGCATTAAAGAAACTGACCCGTTATTCACCCATCAATTCGGTAGAATTAGCAGAAAGTATTTCAGCACCCATTATTAAGTCTAAAAAATATGTTTGTTAGGGGGGGAAGAAATGAACATCCTTGTATGTGTAAAGCATGTTCCTGATACTACCGAAATTGCAATTAACTCTGAAACTAATTGGGTGGTTCGCACTGGTGTAACCAGCGGTATGAATCTTCTAGACAAAAATGCTGTTGAGGCTGGGCTTGTTTTAAAGGAAACATATGGTGGCTTATGTCACGTTTTATCCATGGGAGTTGAGGAGGCAGTCACATCAATAAGAGAAGCTATAGCAATGGGTGCAGATGAGGGCACTTTAATTAGCGATAGTAGACTTGCTGGAAGTGACTCTTTGGCCACTGCAAAGGCATTGGCTGCTGCCATTAAAAAAATGGGCAATTTTGATGTGATATTGCTAGGCCGAATGAGTACCGATGGCAATACTGGTCAATTAGCATCTCAGCTTGCTGAATTATTAGATTATACTCAGTTAACTTTTGTACAAAAAATCAAAGAAATAAGCGGTCCAAATATGATTGCTGACAAAGCAATAGATGGGGGCTACATGACTGTCAGTATTCCTTTACCCGCTGTAATCTCAGTAGAAAAATCAATTAATGAGCCTAGATATCCCTCTATAAAAGGTACGATGAAAGCTAATCGAAAGCAGGTGCCTACCTTTAATTTAGACGATTTAGGTTTGGCATCAGATAGCGTAGGCTCCACTGGAGCTAAACTTACGGTAGCTAAGGTTTATGAGCCTCCTAAGAGAGACAAAGGTGAGATCTATTCTGGTGAAGTAGATGAGGTTATCGATAAGCTCTTCGATGCTCTTCAGGTTTCTAAGGCTATATAAAGGAGGGATAAAAAATGAGTGTATTAGTATATGTTGAATTAACTGAACAGGGGGGTATACCTGGTGTTTCTTTAGAAGCTCTATCTGTTGGGAGCAAGCTAGCTCACCAAACAGGGCAACCTTTTTACAGTTGCATTATCAGTAAGGATGCTGCATCAGGTGTGCAAGCTGGTCAGCAATACGGCTCAGATAAGGTATATGTGATAGAAGACCTAGAGCTAGAGCATTATCGTACTGAGCCATATACTAAGGCTTTTACAAAGATTATTGAGGAGTCGAAGGCTCAGATAGTTATTGCTGGTGCAACTAATCAGGGCAGAGATTTGCTAGGTAGAGCTGCTGCGAGGCTAGATAGTGGTTTAGTTGCTGATGTAATAGATCTAGAGTACACTGATAAGCTAGTTGCCACAAGAGGTATTTTTAGTGACAGAATGCGCACTGAAATTACCTGGTCAGGCGGAACTCAGCTAGTAACTATTAGACCTAAGGCTTTTGCCAAACTTGAAAATCCAGAAAACAAAAATGGCCAAAGGGTAGATATACAGGTTGATTTTTCAGAAAAGGATTTAGCTGCTAAAATAATGGAGGTTGTGGCCCAAACATCCAGTAAAATCAAGCTGGAGGAAGCAGATGTAATAGTGTCTGGTGGAAGAGGATTAGGAAATCCAGAAGGGTTTGAGATTATCCAAGCTCTTGCTGATACTTTAAAAGGAGCTATGGGTGCATCAAGGGCTGCTGTGGACGCTGGCTGGATATCCCACTCCTATCAAGTAGGGCAAACGGGTAAAACTGTTAAGCCAAAGGTGTATTTTGCTTGTGGTATTTCCGGTGCATTACAGCATTTAGCAGGAATGCAAAACTCAGATATTATTGTGGCTATAAACAAAGATCCAGAAGCTCCTATTCTGCAGGTTGCTACCTACGGTATCGTAGGAGATTTATACAAAATTGTGCCGGCCTTAACAGAGAAGTTTAAAGAGAATTTGAGTTAAGGAGGGGAAGGAAAATGAATAATCAAGAGCCGGTTATACCATGGTATAATGTGTATCCCGATGGTGTGCCCAAGTCAATTGATTATAAAGAAATTCCTTTATACGGCTTATTAGACCAGTCTATTGAGAGATTTCCCAATAGAACTGCCCTAGTATTTCTGGGGAAAAAAACAAGCTATAGGGAGCTATCTCAGCAGGTAAACAGAGCTGCCAATGGACTTAGAAAACTAGGAGTAAAACAAAAAACCAGGGTAGCTATAATGCTACCCAATTCCCCCCAGTATGTGATATGCTATTATGCTGTATTAAAGCTAGGTGCTATAGTTGTTCAGGTAAATCCCTTGTATATGGAAAATGAGCTTATCTTTCAGTTAAATGATGCTGAGGCTGAATTTATTATCACATTAGATCTGCTATCTAAACGCATTAACAACATAATTAGTAAAACCCTTTTAAAGTCTGTTATCATTACTAGTATTAAAGATGCCTTACCCTTCCCAATAAATTTACTCTATCCGCTCTCGGTAAAAAAACAAGGCTTAAGTCTTCAGGTTGAGCCAAAGCCTTATATTGTCTTCTTAAAGGATATCTTGGCAAATAATTCGGACAGCTTTGAGTCTGTAAAAATAAATCCAAAAAATGATGTTGCAGTATTGCAATATACAGGTGGTACTACTGGCAAAGCTAAGGGAGTAATGCTGACCCACTATAATTTAGTTGTTAACGCTATCCAAGTAAGATCATGGTGCACTGACCTTGAAGATGGCAATGAGGTTGTTTTATCAGCAGTTCCTTTTTTCCACGTCTATGGTATGACAGTCTGTTTAAATCTAGGTACAGCACTGGGAGCCACCAACGTAATGGTGCCTAAATTTGAGGTTGAGCAGGTTTTTAAAATGATCAAAAAGTATAAGCCAACTATTTTCCCAGGAGCACCAACTATTTATATTGGCCTTATTAACCATCCTAAGATAGTCAATTACGATTTAACCTCTATCAAGGTTTGTATTAGCGGTTCTGCACCTATGCCTTTAGAGGTACAACAAGAATTTGAACGCATTACTAAAGGCAATCTAGTAGAAGGCTACGGTTTATCAGAAGCCTCTCCTGTTACTCACTGTAATCCGGTTTTTGGAACCAGAAAGCCAGGCATTGGTTTACCTTTACCTGACACAGATTGCAAAATAGTTCATTTGGAAACTGGAGAGACTTTACCACCTGGAGAGGTAGGGGAGCTGCTGATCAAAGGCCCTCAAGTAATGAAGGGCTATTGGAATAGGCCTGATGAAACTAGAGAGGTGTTGGAAGGTGGATGGCTGAGCACAGGGGATATAGCCATGATGGATGACGATGGATTCTTTTCTATAGTTGATCGGAAGAAGGATATGATTATTGCTGGTGGCTTTAACATTTATCCTAGAGATGTAGAAGAGGTTCTATTTCAGCATCCTGCCATCCAAGAAGCGGTAGTTTTAGGGGTACCTGATAAATATCGAGGTGAAACAGTAAAAGCCTATATCGTACTTAAGAGCGGAGAATCTGTCACAGAAAAAGAAATTATCGATTTCTGTAGAGAAAGAATGGCAAAATATAAAGCTCCTACTATTGTGGAGTTTAGAGATGAGCTTCCTAAATCTATGGTAGGTAAAATATTGCGCAGAGTTTTAGCTGAAGAAGCTAAAAAATCAGGATAAAAATAGATGCTTGAGGCCAGTTGATGATAGCTTATCATCAACTGGCTTTTTAATGCTTTTTCATATAAGTTTTATCAAAATTATAAGTGTGTTATAATAGATGAAATTGGATAATATATAGCTATTAGAGGTGTATTTAATGAAACCACAAATATTAGTTATTGTTGGCCCTACAGGTGTAGGTAAGACAAAAATATCTATAAATCTCGCATCCAAGCTCCAGGGAGAGATAATATCTGCAGACTCTATGCAGATATATAAAAAATTAGACATAGGAACAGCGAAAATTTCCCCTTTAGAGACTAATGGAATACCCCATTACATGATTGATATAGTGGACCCTGATCAAAGCTTTAGTGTAGCTGACTTTCAAGCTATGGCCAAAAGCTATATTTATCAAATATACGCTAAAGAAAAATTGCCATTAGTAGTAGGAGGAACAGGGCTATATATCCAATCTCTCATAGATGTGTATCAGTTTCAAGAGCAGCCGGTAGACCTGGAGAAACGAAATGAGCTATTGGCCCTAGCAAATAAAAAGGGCAATCAGTACGTCCATAATATGTTAGAAAAAATTGACCCTGCACTAGCCAATAAGCTTCATCCAAATGATCTTCGCAGAGTAATTCGTGGTATAGAATATTTTGAGATTACAGGCGCTAGAATATCTGAAATTAGTTTAAACAAATCAAATGAAAATCCTGAGTTTAACCCTATAATAATTGGGTTAACCATGGATAGAGAGCTTTTGTATCGTAGAATCGATGAGCGGGTAGATAACATGATAGCAAATGGATTAGTAGAAGAAGTCAAGTCTTTAGTAGATGCTGGCTATTCTCCTAATCTGGTTTCATTGCAAGGCTTGGGCTACAAAGAAATAATCGGCTACTTGCAAGGTGACTACCAGCTAGCAGAGGGCATTAGAATATTGAAAAGAAATACCCGTCATTTTGCCAAACGGCAAATTACTTGGTTTAAGAGGGATTCGCGGATTAAGTGGTTTAACCTTAATCAAGACAATCAGTTAAATAATCTCTCCCATGAAATATATTGCCATATTGCAGGACTACTAAAGCAATAGTAGAATAACTATATATAAAATTAATGGGGGGTATAAAATGTCTAAAACAACAATAAACCTACAAGATACTTTTCTAAATCAAATTCGTAAAGAAAATGTGCCTGTAACTATTTTCCTTGTAAATGGATTTCAACTAAAAGGAACGGTGAAAGGCTTTGATAACTTTACTGTCATCCTAGAGGTAGATGGAAAGCAGCAGATGATTTATAAGCACGCTGTATCTACCATTACTCCATCAAAGCCAATTAATCTTACTTTTTAACTATTATTTAAATCCAAACCTTCACACATATCCCCATGGCTACATATAATACCTTAGCTAAAATCAAAAGCTAGATAGGGGTGGAGGGTTTGGCTATAAAAGTTCGTTTCGCAGAGAGGCCTTTAGAGGATGGGTTGCCAGTTTCAGGGGTTATCTCTAAGTCTGGTAATGAATCCGTATGTAATCTTTCCTTGGTCAATAAGGATAAGCCTAAAGATAAGGTTGATATTGTACTATTGGAGCTTGAAAGCTTGATTGGGCTAAAAAATGTTAAGAAACTGGTCCACGAAATTAGGGCCTTTGTTGAGATCCAACGGCGTAGAACAAGAGAGCGATTAATAACTCAGCCTATGGTATTACATCTGATTTTTAAAGGAAACCCTGGTACTGGCAAAACAACAGTTGCTCGAATTATCGGCAAGCTGTTTAAAGAGTTGGGCGTATTACAAAAGGGTCATTTAATTGAGGTTGAGCGGGCTGACTTAGTTGGAGAATATATAGGGCAAACTGCCCAAAAAACTAGGGAAGAAATAAAGAAGGCCTTGGGAGGCATCCTCTTTATCGATGAAGCCTATTCTTTAGCGCGAGGTGGGGAAAAAGATTTTGGCAAAGAGGCTATAGATAGCCTGGTCAAAGGTATGGAGGATCACAAGGATAATCTAATTATTATCATGGCAGGCTATAAGGAAGAAATGGAAAATTTTTTACACACTAACCCTGGTCTAAGGTCTAGATTTCCCATTCATATCGACTTTCCCGATTACCAACTAAATGAGCTATTGCAAATAGCCAAGATAATGCTCAGTCAAAGACAGTATCATATGACTGAGGAGGCTGAAGAAAAATTGTTTAACTATATTGAAAAAAATGTTGTGCTTGGTCATCGCTATAGTGGTAATGCTCGTTTAGTGCGTAATCTTATAGAGAAAGCTATCCGTCAACAGGCAGTTAGATTGATGCCTATTGCCAATACAACAAGAGAGCAACTATTAACCATCGAAGCAATTGATTTAAAAGTTGAGTAGAAGAAAGAGGTCACCAAATGAATAGGTGTAATACTAAACTAAATAATATTTTTAAAGATGCAGACGAATTAATCAAAAATTATCGTTTAAGCCTGGAGGAAATTTCACTCTACAATCAAAACAAGGTTTTAGAAGCTTTCCAGGAGACAAGGATTAATCAATCCCACTTTCAGATGTCTACAGGTTATGGATATGGTGATATAGCTAGGGAAGGACTAGAAGAAGTGTATGCCCGCACATTTAAAGGGGAGGGGGCACTTGTTCGAAGTCAGATTTCCTCAGGTACCCATGCCATAGCCTGTTGTTTGTTTGGATTATTAAAACCTGGAGATTCGCTAGTATCAATAACAGGAACTCCCTATGATACATTGCATTCAGTGATAGGTCACAAGAAACCTACTGTTGGATCTTTAGAGTACTATGGTATCAAGTATACAGAAATAGCTCTTGATCAAGAAACCTTGCGCCCTGACTATAATCGAATAGTTGAAACTATCACTAGGGTTAAACCAAAATTAGTAATGATCCAGCGCTCTAGAGGTTATCAATGGCGCCCAAGTATAATGATAGAAGAAATAGAACAGCTTATCAAAGCTGTAAAAAAATCTAATAAAGACACTATTTGTTTTGTTGATAATTGTTATGGAGAGTTTGTAGAAAAAAGAGAGCCTTTAGAAGTTGGGGCAGACCTGATTGCAGGCTCCTTAATTAAAAATCCAGGTGGAGGCTTAGCCGCTGCTGGTGGCTACATTGTAGGTAGAGATGATTTGGTTCAACAGGCAGCCTATCGATTAACTGCTCCTGGAATAGGTGAGAAGGTGGGAGCTAGCTTGACTGATCCTCGACTGACCTACCAAGGCTTTTTTATGGCACCTCATACAGTTAAAGAAGCACTTTTAACAGCCAGCTACATAGCAGCCTTATTCAAGCTTTTAGGCTTTACAGTAGCACCTGACTTCGATGCCTTTCGAACTGATATTATCCAAGCTATCCAATTGGAGTCACCGGCTATGATGGTTGCTATATGTAAAGCCTTGCAGGCTAGTAGTCCAGTAGAAAGCTATATCACCCCCGAACCAAGTCCGATGGCTGGCTATGATACCAGTGTAGTTATGGCTGGTGGTACCTTTGTGCAAGGCTCTTCAATTGAATTAAGTGCCGATGGACCAATAGTGGAGCCCTACATCTTATATTTACAAGGTGCATTATCTTTTGAGCATGGAAAGCTGGCTATTAATAAAGCAGTTACCACCTTGCATGATCAAGGCTTATTAGCTATTTAGTATAATATCCTTAGACCAGCTAATAAAAGTCAAGGGTTAATCTTAGAAAACTAAGAAATATTTTAT
>CAYVRD010000016.1:23066-31595 GCA_964454195.1 uncultured Clostridia bacterium | reverse complement strand
CTTTAGATAGTGTTTTTAGGGTCCTAGTAGCTTCTATTATACACTATTTAATTGGAGTTTTCATGCATTTCAAGCCTTTTTCAGGCTTTTTTCTAACTTTGGGGTGAATTTTAGGGTTTCTATTTATCCACAGCCGTCAAACATGCATTGGTCCGTGTGAATTTGGGGTAAAGTTATTTTGTGCCTACTTCTAACCATTGCCTTTACTGTGTTTGCGGACATCGCAATTAGCTCCAGCTCTAAAGGTTTGGTCATGCTGATAACCTGAACTGTTAGGTGACCTAGAGCTAATTTTTCTTCCAAATAGCTACCTACCACATTGCCGGTGGCAAAGCCTAATCCATAAAACAGCAAACTGATAGGGTTACCTAAATCGCCTACTACCCGGTCTAATGCTAGAATAAAAATTATTACCTCAAAAAATCCTAAGAAGGCTGCATGAAAACGCTTTCCCTTTACCAGCATTAGTGTACGCAAAACACCGAGAGAAACGTCGGCGACTCTAGCAAAAAATATAAAAAAATACCCGCCTATTAAGCCTAGTAGCATAAAAAGTCCCCCTAAACATAAAAAGTTGCCCTCATTGTAACAACTAATAAAAATAGTGTCAAATATTCCTCATCTCTAAAAAGTAAGCAAGGAAACCAATTTCTTGGTTCCCCCCCAAATTGCTTTATTGATTACCGCTTTTCTGAAAGAAATTAACCACTCCTCTGGCCATAGCTTCTGCCGAGCGCTGACGAAATGCTTGGTCAGCCAATAGCTTTTCTTCTGCCGGATTACTTAAAAAGGCTACCTCCACCAACACTGATGGCATAGTTGTTTCCCTCAGCACCACAAAATTACTTTGACGTACCCCTAAGTCGGCCAGCTTAAGCTCTTGAACCAGCTCCCTCTGAATCTCTTGGGCCAGATTGTTTCTTACAACTCGTTGAGTATGTATTCTTGGATCATTTGCAAAGAAAAATACCATCGTACCATTTTGGTTAGCGCTTAGGGATGCATTTGCATGAACACTGATAAATATATCAGCTTTAAGGTTGTTTGCCAGCTCAGCTCGCTCATGCAAAGATAGGGTTGTAGTATCTCCAGATCTTGTCAATGCTACCTGGGCACCCTGTTCTTCTAATAGAGCTTTTAGTCGGCGCGAGATATCTAAAACCACATCTCGCTCCTTTACTCCTGTAGGCCCGATAGCCCCAGGATCATTCCAACCACCAGTAGGATGAACCCTTCCGTGCCCTGGATCTAACACAATAAGCTTACCTTGGAGGCTATGGGGCTGGTCTCCCCTACTAACTAACGTCGTTTGTCCTTCTCTTACAGTCAGAAACTGTCCCGCTATCCACCCTTGTTGGTTTGATTGCAGCTGAACCTTATACCAGCTGTTTTGCTCTGCCAAAACAGCAAATTCATCTCCAGACCTAGCTTGGGCAACTCTAGGAAATTGGGTTCCTGCGCCTTGTCTTACATTGACCACATCACCACTGACAATCCCCACTCCAAGCAATCTGGGAGAGTCTAGGATCTCACTGTCTGTTCCCTCCGCTTCAACCAGCTCCACTAGCCAACTGGCAACCCAACCGGCCCTGTCATTAGAGAGTTGGATTTGCAGCCAATCCTGTTCCTGCTGAATAACTCTATAGCTCTCCCCCATTGCCAAGGTCTGCAGTACAGGATGCGTAGTACCTGCACCACCCCGGGCATTAATATTGTCGACTAGGGTCACCGCCATTTTGTTAGCAGAGCTTGATTGATTGGATTCTTGAAAGCTCTGGCCTACCTGTTCTTGGGTTGCCTTCTGCTCTGATGATTCAAGCTCTACCAGCCAGCCCGCTATCCATCCTGTTCTCTGTCCTGCCAATTGAATCTGAAACCAATCGCCATCTTTACTTAAAAGTACTATTTCTTGACCCTGATGAACTCTGTGCACTTGCTCAAAGTTTAGTCCAGGCCCACTACGCACATTAACATAGGTCCCTGTCACCCTTCCCTTGCCTAAAAGGGAAGGTGGCTTATCCATAGCAGTGCTCTGAGGCTCAACTATTTGTCCTAACCAATTTGCTACCCAACCCATTCTATTATCTGCCAGCCTCACCTTGTACCAGTCATGTTCTGTCGTCACTAAAGCCAGCTTGTCTCCCGCTGCGACCCGTGTGACTAAGCTGTGGTTAAGCCCTGGACCACTGCGCACATTTACCACACTGCCGGTAATAACAACCTGCTTTTCTGGAGGCTGGGCCTGCACAGCTGGAGGCTGAGCCTGCACAGCTTGACCAAAGAGCAATAATAGGATGCCAAAGAAAATAATAAAATATTTGTTTCTTGCCATTGTTTGCCAAACCACCTTCTCGGGTTTATATATGTATATATAGACTAATAAAAGCAGGTAAAAGTTTCAAAAAAACTTACTAAATGAAAATTTTCGCATTTTTTTTACAAAATCCTTTTTTTCTCTTTAAATTAAAATAAAAAAGACAAGCAGGTTGGGGAAACCGCTCATCTTCATTAGCTGATATTGATTTATTTCCAGGCAATCATCTTACTATCAAGTCATTTCTACTAATTGGCTTAGAGACATCAATATGCCCTGCAATAGTCTCTACTAATTCTCCATTTACCAGGATTTGCACCTGATCTACTGTTGGAAATTGGGTTAAAGTATTTACGATAGAATATACTGTCATTATTTCCGCTGACGACCCACCAATATGATTGTCAATTACAGCTCTGCTTAAATCCACAATAGCTAGTTTTTCCTCTTGCCTTACATTAATGTCTAGTAAAATAGTATGGTCGGGTATGGTGGGCAGCAGATTGCTGGCCAGGTCTGGTCCCTTTATCAGTTCATTTACAGCAGCTCTGCCTATTCCCTCTACCTTGGGAATTACTCGCTCTTCGCGAACTAAGGATTGCCCCATTTGATCACTAAAATATAGAACCAGCTTGTATTCACCTTCGATGCTCTGCTGAGGCTCCTCCACGATCCATTGCTCAAATTGGTCAAGTGGCTCCTGCTCTAAAGAAATCTGGGGTTCTTCATCTAAATCTTGTTTCATGGATATGAGCTTATCTACTAGGCCACAACCGGTGAGAAACAAGAACAAAGATGAAATAAGTATTAATAGCATAAATTTGTTAGATACTGAATTTCCCCTTTTCACACTCTCTTCCTCCTTTACCTTTGTCTTGCATAGTAAAGTCTATGAGAGGTGGGTAGGAAAATATGACTTGTTCACTAAAAAAATAAGACAAGATTTACTGACATTTAGGTATGGCTATTTTTAGAGCTGCAATGAACTTTTCATTTTCTTCACTAGTCCCTACAGTAACTCGAATATAGTTGTCCAAGCCCCAAACATAACCAGGTCTGATTATCATCCCTAGCTTCAAAAGCTCTCCAAAGAGCATTTTGCTGTTGACTGGAGTATTTGCCAAGATAAAATTGGCCTGAGAAGGAATACACTTCAAGCCTAATTCCTCTAAGCTATTTATTAAATATTCCATCCCCTGCTTATTCATTTGCCGACAATAGGCGATATGCTCCTGATCTTCAATGGCGGCAAGAGCCCCCTTTTGAGCAACTAAATTGGTGTTAAAGGGCTCTCTAACCCTTTCTAAATATTCAATCAGCTCTGTTTTTGCCAGCCCATAGCCCACTCTTATTCCAGCTAACCCATATATTTTTGAGAAGGTTCGCAATATCACTACATTTCTTCCTTCTCGCAGATAGTCTATAGTGGGAGGAAAATCCTCTTGGTATACGTATTCGGCATAGGCTTCGTCAAAGACAACTATTATTTCTGGAGGTAGCTTATCTAACATCTCTTCTACTTGCCTTCTGCAAACAGTTGTTCCTGTTGGGTTATTGGGATTACAGATAAATATCAGCTTAGTTTTCCCAGTAACTCGTTCTACCATAGCTTTTAAATCATAGGTATATTCCCTTAGTGGAACAGCCACACCTTTGCCAGCCATTAGCTTAGCTGCAAAGTCATAAGCGGAAAAGGAGGGCGTGCCAAAAAGTATTTCTTCCCCTGGATTTAGGAAGGCCTGAGCCAGCATTTTAATATTTTCATCCGAGCCATTTCCCAAGATAATATTATTTGGATTAAGCTGATAGTGCCTGGCTATAGCTGATTTCAGCTCAAAGCTGTTGGCGTCTGGATACACATTGATTTTTTCACAGGCCTCTTTCATAGCTTCAATAGCTTTAGGTGAGGGTCCAAAGGAATTTTCGTTGGATGCCAGCTTAATTATTTCAGATAGCCCCAGCTCCCTTTTTACCTCTTCTACAGGCTTTCCTGGAACATAGGGTTCTATTTGCAGGATGTTTTTTCTGATTAATTCAGTACTATTCATTTGTACAACTACTCCTTTTCAATGTTAAAGCATACCTAAGTGGTATGCTTTAAAGTTGACTACATATTGTATATAGTGTCTCCCGATACCACATTAATACCTTTTGCTTGGAGAGCCAGCTTGGCTTTTTCACCGTTCTCAACTCTAAATAGCACCACAGCCTCCAAGGCAGATTTCTCTAGAAAAGCATAAAGGTATTCCACATTGACCTCAGCCTCTCCTAGGATTTCCATTACTGATGCCAGACCTCCCGGCTTATCCGGTATTTCTACTGCTATAACTTCAGTCTCGCTGACAGCAAATCCATTTTCCTTTAGTACCTTATAGGCAACCTCAGGACGATCTACTATTAGACGCAATATGCCAAAATCGGTGGTATCAGCTATAGACAAGGCTCTAATATTTATGCCATTCTCGCCTAAAACCTTAGTCACCTTAGCTAATCTACCTGATTTATTTTCCAAAAATATAGATATTTGTTTTACCATATACAGCCCCCCTGTAGATTATTAATCTAGCTTTCGCTTATCTATAACTCGCTTAGCTTTTCCTTCACTGCGCTCTATCGTCTTGGGTTCAACTAGCTTAACCTTGGCATTGATATTTAACACCGACTCTATTTCTCTAGTAATCCTATGCTCCAGCTGCTCCAGACGACGGACTTCGTCAGAGAACATTCTCTCCGATACTTCCACCCAAACCTCTAAAATGTCCAAATTGCCAATGCGATCTACAATAAGCAAGTAGTGGGGCTCAGTTTCACCAATTTCTAACAGCACACTCTCTATTTGAGATGGGAATACATTCACACCTCTAATAATTAGCATATCGTCACTTCGACCAGATACTCGATTCATTCGCACCATTGTACGACCACAGTGGCATTTATCATAGCTGAGAGTAGTTATATCTCTAGTGCGGTAGCGAATTACCGGCAAGCCCTCCTTAGTGATGGTGGTAAAGACCAGCTCGCCTTTACTGCCTTCAGGCATAACCTCTCCTGTATCTGGATTGATAATCTCTGGAATAAAATGGTCTTCAAAAATATGAAGCCCATCTTTTTCCGGACACTCACAAGCTACTCCCGGGCCCATTATTTCACTTAATCCATAAATATCTAAGGCCAGAATGCCTAATTTGTTTTCAATTTCTTTGCGCATGCTGTTTGACCACGGCTCGGCCCCAAAGATGCCAAACTTAAGTTTCATGTCATCTTTAGTAAGTCCCATCTCCTCCATAACCTCAGCTAAAAATAGGGCATAAGAAGGAGTGCAAGCTAAAATAGTTGTCCCATAGTCCTGCATAATCATAATTTGACGTCGAGTGTTGCCCCCTGATACTGGGATCACCGAGGTTCCGATTCGCTCAGCACCATAGTGTACCCCTAGCCCTCCGGTAAACAGTCCGTAGCCATAGGCGATCTGAATAACATCCTCTTTAGTTGCTCCACCGAAGCTTAAGGATCTGGCCATTAGCTCAGACCAGGTGTTAATATCCTGCCTAGTATAGCCTACTACAGTAGGTTTACCCGTAGTTCCTGAGGAGGAGTGAATCCGCACTATCTCACTAAGAGGAGTGGCAAACAAACCATAGGGATAATTATCTCTTAAATCTTGTTTAGTGGTAAAGGGCAAGCTAGCCAAGTCCTCTAAGCTCTTTATCTGAGCTGGCTCAATACCTTTTTCCTGCATAGCCTGACGATAATAGGGGACATTGTGATATACCCTCTCAACTGTTTGCTGTAGTCGCTCAAGCTGAACTTTTCTTAGCTCTTCTCTGTCCATACATTCATACTTTTCATTCCAATACATCTTTAATAGCCCCCCTGAAAACTGTTTATGTGCTAATTATCTCTTCTAGGAAAAGGAATGACTTTCCCCGGCTTTGATTTTACCGACTCGCTGCCACATGAGTTGCAGCCTCCTCCACATCCTGTAGCCATCCCTGTAAAAATTTTTTTCCACATTAGTTGCCAACCCTGCTCTGTTTCATGTACTTTTGTTTCAATTGAGTATTGAGGTCCTTTAGGCTTGCTATTTAACCTGCCTTCAGTAATAGCTATTATCCCAGCAGCCTTTTTGGCCTTTTCTTCAGTTTCATAATAAGTAGCCACAACTACCCACTCGTCCATAAATGCAACACTCCCTTAATTTTACAAGGCTTTCTTTCTATTATGTCCAATTCATCAATGATATTATTAAGCCAGCATAGGCTATTTAATAATCAGTACCGAGGTCTTTGCATTATTGGCAATCTTGCCACTAACTGTTCCCAACAGCACCCTCTGAATTCCCGTCAGACCTCTACTGCCAACTACAACCAAATCATATTCTCCTTGATGGGCTTCGCTGAGAATCTCTTCAGAAGGTCTACCTATAGCTATAGAAGTGCTGACCTTAATCTCTGCAGCTAGAAATTTCTCTGCTACATGATCTAGCATGTTTTTCGCAGTTTCTTGTAATATCATCATCAAGCTTTTTCTCGTTTCTGCCAAATCAGGAGGGATAACTGCTCCCGGCATAGGATAAATTGGCTGCTCGTAAACCACCGAAATAATTTTTACTTCACTGCCAAAAGCCTTCGCCAGCTTTAAGACCTCATCTGTAGCCTTTAGAGATGTTTCAGAGCCATCTACCGCCAGTAATATTTTTTTCATAGTCCATTCCCCCTTAATCAATTTGTTTTATATATTCAGCATTTATTTGAAATGTCCTGCTTTTTTTTATCCTATGAGGGATCGACTACTTCCTTTAGCACCTGGCTTATTTCTTCTATGTTGTAGGGCTTAGTAATAACCCCTTTAAAGCCGTGCTCCTGATAATTTAATATTGCTGGGTCATCTGCATAGCCACTAGCTAATAAAACCTTGGCATTAGAATCTACTGCCAATATCTCACCCACCGCTTTTATTCCCCCCATACCTCCCGGTATTGTTAAATCCATTATCACTGCGTCAAAGGGAGCTCCTGCAAGCATCTGTTCTTTGTACACCATTAGTGCTCCAGCGCCATCTTGAGCACCTGTTGGCTTGTATCCCAATTGGCTCAACATCTCCATGACTACTAATCTAATTGATTCATCGTCATCTGTGATTAAAATCTTTCCCTTACCCTTTAACAATACCATTTCTTCTTCAGCTTTCTTATGGTCTATCGACTCTACTGCTGGCAAATAAATATTAAAGGATGTGCCAGCTCCTTGAGCAGAAAATACGTCAATGTGTCCTCCATGTTTTTTTATTAGATAATAACAGGTAGCCAAGCCTAATCCGTTGCCCTCCTCTTTAGATGTAAAGAAGGGTTCAAAGATTTTTGGCAGTATCTCATCAGGTATGCCCACTCCATTATCAGTGATTGATATAGTCACATATTTACCTGGAGTCAAATAGGGGGAATAGCTGCTTTGCTCTCCTTCTAAAAGCAGCAGATTATTAGCTTTGACCAATAAGTCTCCTCCATCAGGCATAGCTTGAATAGCGTTTATTGTCAAGTTGTGAATTACTTGACGCATTTGCCCCTTATCCACCTCAACCCACCATAGCTCAGGTTCAAAATTATAAAAACTTCTCACCTTTGAGCCACACAGAATGAGCTCTGTAGATTCTTTTAACAGCTCCCCAATCTCAGTTATTTCTCTTACTGTATCATCACCCTTAACGAAGGACAGGAGCTGTTTTGTCAAATCTATTGAGTTGGTAGCAGCCTTTTCTGCCTCAACCAGATTAATAAATATTTTGCTTTCTTTATCTGCACGCATCTTGGCCAATGAGATATTCCCCATGATAACCGTCAGTAGGTTGTTAAAATCATGGGCAATGCCACCGACTAAGACACCGATGGACTCCAGTTTGCTTGTCTTTACCAATTCCTTCTCCATCTTTTTCTGCTCACTAATATCTCTAACTATTGCTTGTCCTAGCCTTCTTTCTCCTGCAAAGTAAACTCCTGCAGCTATCTCCACATCCTTCCTTTGCCCTTTAGCATCTAGAATCTGTACTTCCATAGAGTTTTTAACAGCTTCAGTTACTGGCTGCTCTAATATGCCTTCAATTATTTGCTGATGGGGAGGCTGAAATAAATCGATTATTCGCTTGCCATACAGTTCTTGCTTAGCAGAAAGAGCCCAAATCTTTGCAGCAAAAGCATTGGCAAAAATAATTTTACCATC
>CAYVRD010000016.1:0-22966 GCA_964454195.1 uncultured Clostridia bacterium | reverse complement strand
TAAGTCTTTGTAGCTTAGGTTTAATTAGTATAAGAAAAAAACCTATAAATATAGCTGTGGCAAAGCTTATGGCTAAGAATATATACATTTTTATGTATCCTCCACTTATATCAATTAATATCTACTAATATATATTACCAGCTGACAATTTATAGACCTATTTCTAGCTTTTTAATACAAAAAAGCCTAACTAAACAGAAGGTTAGACTTTTGTTTATAAGATTTATACATATTACTTCGGCAAATCCTATTCAAAATCCTTCCTTTTTATTCCTTAAGCAATAGAAAAGACACAAGCAACAGCTCGTGTCTCCTGAGAAATCTGATTTTAGCTTAATATTAAAAGGTTTCTAAAGCCTTATCATAGCTTTGATAAATACCGAATACCTTGTTGAGTCTGGTAAGTTCAAATATTTTTTCTACATTTTTATCATTTATTCCACATACCTTTACTTCTCCGCCCACTTCACGGCATTTTTTTGAAAAGGAAAGCAGTAGTCCCAAGCCAGTACTGTCAATAAATTTACAATAGGTGAAATCCACTACATAGTTTTTTATCCCACTATCAAAGGTGTCTATCAATTGCTTTCTAATATCTACCACTTTTTCTACCGTCAGCCTTTCTGGAAGCATATATCTGTGTATCCCCTTATAGGTCTCTCCCATCTTCCATCCCCCCGTTTATATTATATTTTGCTAAATCTTAAACTTATTGATCATATCGTCTAAAAGATTGGCCATGGCGCTCACTTCTTCTGCAGCAGAGGTCAAAGTCTCCACAGTAGCCGATTGCTCTTCAGTGGCTGCCGAAACTTGCTGGCTATTGGCGGCAGTATTTTCTGTTATAGTAGCCACCGTGTCAATTAGACTCACTACTTGGTCTGAGGTTGCCACCTCATCATTAGTTATATCAACAATTTCTTTAATATTAGCTACAGTCTGTTCCACTGCACTAATTATCTCTGCAAAGGAGGTGTCTGTCTCCTGTACTACCCTAACACCGTCCTCTACTGCCTTCAAGCCAAAATCCATTGATGAAACTGCTCGTTGAGTTTGTTTGACCATTTCACTGACTAAAGAGGCTATTTCATTGGCACCCACGTTTGATTGCTCCGCCAGCTTGCGTACCTCTTCTGCAACCACGGCAAACCCTCTTCCCTGTTCTCCTGCTCTTGCAGCCTCAATAGCTGCGTTTAGTGCCAGTAGATTTGTTTGTTCCGCTATGCCGTTGATTGTGGTGATAATCTCACCAATTTTTGCTGAAAGCTTACTCAAATCATTTACCACATTAGATGTATCCTGAGATTTTTCTTTGATAACCTCTATTGCTTGTACTGTATCCGTAACCTTTTTTCGACCTGTTTGGGCTGTATTTACGGCCACATTTGATATTTGATTTACTGATAGAGCTTTACTCTGAGCTAGCTGCACCAAGCCTGATAGCTGAATCAATGCTTGAGATGCCTCAATAACCGCCATATTTTGCTTATCTGCATCACTGGCAACCTGAGAAATGCTGTTAGATATTTCTTGAGTTGCTGCGTTAACTTGTTCGGAGGAAGCTGCCATTTCTTCTGAAGAAGCTGCTAAGCTTTGGGCAGATTCGTTTACATTTTTCATAACGCTATGGATGTTAGAAATAAATTGATTAATTAGCTTGGCCAAATCTCCTATCTCATCATTAGTGTTTATGTCTATTCTCCTTGTTAGGTCTCCTTCTCCATCAACTAAATCCTTTACTCTCTCTAGTGCAGTATTGATAGGTTTAATCGTTGATCTGATCAACCACACTGCAATAGAAATTCCTATGATTAGAGAAAGTGCCATCACCAGATAGCTCATCTTTACTGCTCTATCTTCAATTGCCTGGGCGTTGGCCAAATCCTCGGCTATAATTGCGTCTAACTCATTTTCCGATTTAGTCATAAGCTCACGCAGGGTAGCCAGATATTTGATAGTCTCGTTCTGATAAACCTGCTCAGCCCTCTCCCACTGATTGGTATCAATGTACTGCCTAATCTCTCCAGCAGACTTATGTAATAGTCTATGAGGCTCTTCCATTTGCTGCAGAATACTTCTATACAGATCACTTTTAGCCATAAACTCCGGACTAGTTACATATTGATAGTACCATCTGCCAAAATCACATTTGGTGTAGTCTATTTGACCTTGGAAAGCGGTTCTAGTTAGAAAGGCATTGGTAAGGCCAGAGGCCCAGTCTAAGTGCTGTATCTCCTTTTCCTGCAGGAAAAGCTTTTCTTCCAAGAGCATTAATGTGCCTTCTTTAATATTGTCAACCTCCTGAAAAGCCGCCATCATGGTCACACCTAAAGCCATTGTGATGATAATCATTAAAGCCATACCTAATATCATTTTCTGTCGGATCTTTAAGTTCATATATGACTTCCCTCCCTTAAAATATTAAATTGTCACTAGAAAATATGGTAGCTATTATTACTGAAACCGAACTGCATTTTCTAATGCATATAATTCTGCATACATATAAAAAAACCTTGTTTTAAAATTACATTAATATCGTTTTTTTGGTTTTTTTGTCGTAAAATATATATTTAATTTGGGAGACTATTTTAAGAAAATAAAAAGCCGATGCTAATTTATCAGCATCGGCAAAATAACCTACAAGAATTTTCTGGTATTCCTGCTACCATCATAGCTAAACACAACTGGCTTATCATTTATCCTAGTCTCTAAGTGAACTGTCTTCTGCCAAATGCGATAGACATAAGGCAAGGCTTTTTCCAGGTATTTCATATCCAGCTCTACACCTTCGTATTGATGAGTTAAATATAGCTGACCCGTCTTTTCATAATCCCCATCAGTTACTACTATATAGGGAAAGCCTCCATTCACCAGATTGCCCACTATCCCATCCCGGACCTTTTCCCACTCTTTGTCTGTGATGCGCCAGTCCCGATCTACCTTTCTAAAGATATATAAGTCCATTTCTTCTACCAGCTCTTTAGTCAGGTAATTGCGAATGAAGGATATATCTGTGTCCATCTCCCGCACCTCAAACATCTTTTCCCTACCCCAGCGTTTCTCTATATCCTCCCAAATCTTTAATCCCACATGATAGGGATTGAGGGAGGTGGGTGATTTTTGAGTAACTTGGGCATTTAGCTTAGCGTACTCAATGGCTTCCTTTTCGTCTAAGTCCAATTCCCGTAGGATGCGCATATGCCAATAGGAAGCCCAGCCTTCGTTCATGATTTTAGTTTCTATTTGAGGCCAAAAATAGAGCATTTCTTGACGCAAGGTTGTTATTACATCTCTCTGCCAGTGTTCTAACTCTCTAGCATTTGTAGCTAGAAAGCTTAGCAAATCCTTTTCCGGACAAGGGGGGTATTTCTTCGCCTTATCCGAGCTACAAGTAGTCTCTGATTCTTTGTCTAGCTGCCACAAGTCATCATATTCAGGAAAGGGAGTGGTTTTTTTAAGATCCTTTTTTGAATCTTTTTTTGCCATATACTCCTGTGGGTCTACATGCTCTTGGATTGCCAAAACTGCATCTATGAACCTTTCTACCTCATCCTTTCCATAGTTAAACTCATATTCCATAAATCTTTCTGCTGCTACCGACATGGTCTCCACCATTTGTCTAGAAGTAACGCGAAAGGCGGCGTTGTTCTTGAAAAAGTCGCAGTGGGCAAATACATGGGCTATCACCAGTTTGTTTTGTATTAAAGTATTTCCATCTAGCAAAAAAGCATAGCAGGGATCTGAGTTTATCACTAGCTCGTATATCCTGCTTAAATTGTAGTCATATTGGGTTTTCATCCTGTGAAAGTTTTTGCCAAAGGACCAGTGAGAATACCTGGTTGGCATGCCATAGGCACCAAAGGTATAAATTATTTCTGCTGGACATATTTCAAAGCGCATTGGAAAAAAGTCTAAGCCGAACTCTTTTGCTAAATGATGAATCTCCTCTATAGCCCTTTCAAGCTCTTGAAATTCAGTAGTATTTATTGCTATCACCCCATTGTCAAATCTTGTTTTTAAATGTATATGTACTTAGTTTTAAAACAGACGTTTTGATTGATAATTATTATAGCTAATATCTTATTTCAGCTCTTGGTTCCCATCAAAAAATAGGGTATATTAATAGGGGAGAAATAGCTTTTTAAGAAATATAGTTATTCAAGGAGGTTTTAATGTGGAAAGAATGGTAGGAACTGTTGTGCGGGGTCTTCGGGCTCCTATTGTACACCAAGGAGATAATATTGCTGAAATGGTATTAAATCTAGTGCTGGAAGCTTCTAAAAATGAAGGCTTTTCCATCAAAGATAGAGATATAGTTGCCATAACCGAATCTATTATTGCTCGTGCCCAAGGAAACTATGTGAGCATTGATGATATTGCCCTTGATGTAAGCGGCAAATTTGGCTCAGCCCCAATCGGCGTCGTATTTCCAATTTTAAGCCGCAACAGGTTTGCTATTTGCTTGCGCGGCATTGCCAAAAAGGCCCAAAAAATTGTCTTGATGCTCAGCTACCCTGCTGATGAGGTGGGCAACCATCTAGTAGATATGGAAATGCTTGATGAGAAGGGTATTAATCCTTGGACTAGGGTTTTAACTGAAAAGGAGTTCCGTGATTATTTTGGCTACACCAAGCATCCTTTCACTGGGGTAGACTACATTGACTATTATAAGTCAATTATTGAGGAATACGGGGTTGAGTGTGAAATAGTATTCTCAAATAATCCTTTAACTATTTTAGATTACACCAAAAATGTATTAGCGTGCGACATACATACAAGAAACAGAACTAAAAAACTTTTAAAGGCAAATGGAGCAGAAAAGGTATACAGCTTAGATGATATTTGCTCAACTCCTATAGGTGGAAGAGGTTACAATGAAACCTATGGACTATTAGGCTCTAATAAATCCACCGAGGAAAAGGTCAAGCTCTTCCCTCAGGACTGTGCCACTCTGGTAAACCAAATTCAGAGTATGCTTAAAGAGCACACAGGAAAAACTGTAGAAGTAATGGTCTTTGGCGATGGCGCCTTCAAAGACCCTGTAGGTAAAATTTGGGAGTTGGCTGATCCTGTTGTATCACCAGGCTACACTGCAGGACTAGAGGGTACTCCCAATGAAGTAAAGCTAAAGTATCTGGCAGACAACGACTATGCCCATTTAAAGGGTGATGAGCTTAAGCGAGCTGTTACCCAGTACATTCAGAACAAGGGACATGACTTGGTAGGAGAAATGGTTGCCCAAGGAACAACACCAAGAAGACTCACTGATCTGATTGGTTCTCTTTGCGACCTCACCTCAGGCAGTGGAGATAAAGGCACTCCCATCATCTACATTCAAGGGTATTTTGACAATTATGCAAAGTAAGTGCCCATTTAGGAACTCGATGTTTTTATTAGGAGGAGCTCTATGGAAAAAATTAGCCACTTAAATGAATTAGATAAGGCACTGATAACTGGCATTTATGGTCCTGTAGAAATAAAAAAAGAGGAGCGTCGTCAGTATTTGGGAGAATTGGCAGAGCGGATCATTTTAGCTCTCACATCAGAGGAAATGGCTCAACGGGGTTTAGATATTAGATTTAAAGAGTGCATAAAAAACCCTGTTGTTAGCCATGTGGTTATTAGCGGCAGAGTTTATCACCTACCCTGGGCAGAGCAATATCGAAAGGCGGCGGCAAAAGAGAAAATCCCTTGCCGCATCATCAACGATTCCCAGCACGAGGGAAGTATCGCTTTAATTATTGTAGAAAAGCAGTAGTCTTTGCTGACTAGATTCGGATAGACCGAATTTGCCAATATCCTGCTCGAGCCTGTCTAACCTACCATAGCCCGCTATATAACTGTTAATTTTGGTAGCTGCAGTGGAGTTTGCTAAATCTTTAAAGTCGGGATAGATATTAGATAGGTCTCTCAATATTTCTGGGATCCGTTGAAGATAGTATTTTTGATGATAGTTTTCTGCTAGATAAAAATTTTGGTAAGGCTTTACAACTGTATACATCTTGGCATTTAGCCTCTTTTTTACCTGCTCTTGAGACTCCATTGCCTGCAGCTCCTGCTCAGAACTGTGGGTAAAAAGGATCGCCATATACTGCTTAGAATAAGGTCTGCTAGTGGGCCCGTGGCTTTGCCAAAAGGTTTCCAGTAAGCTCTTATAGGTTGCCACCCGAGGATTAAAATCAAGCTGCAATGTTTCGGTGTGATCACCTAGACTAGGGTAGGTGGGGTTTTCTTTTTCCCCTCCTGCGTAGCCTACCCTTGTCCTAATAACTCCCTCTATTTGCCCAAACTGGGCTTCAGGTCCCCAAAATCACCCCAGAGCAAAGGTTGCTGTTTCAAAATCTACTGGTGCAGTAATGTCCATTTGTGGTTTCATGCTCTTTCCTCCTTTTTTTCAACTCCATCTATATTGTCTCCATTTTATCATATTTCACTAAAAAAGCTCTTTAATGCGTTATATACCTGGCTTTTGTCTTTAATCGAAACTGTAATAAATTTCTCATGTTTTATCTTGCGATATATTGCCAGTAGTGAACTGCTGTAATAAGGGTTGCCAATCTCTCCATACCCAAACATGTTACATTTTTCTAACAGCTGCTCTATAAGCTTGAGGCATAGCTCGTTGTCACTGGGCAAATTGTCTCCATCGGAAAAATGAAATAGATAGATATTGTAATCCTGAGGGTTATATCTGCTGTCAATGATGTCTAATGCTAGCTTATAGGCTGATGAGCATCGAGTGCCACCACTTTCACCTTTTGTAAAGAATTCATCCTCGGTAACCTCTTTTGCTACTGTATGATGGGCTACGAAGATAATTTTCACCTTTGAGTAATTAGTTCTTAAAAACCAATTAGTCCAGAAGAAAAAGCTGCGGGCTATATACTTTTCAAAGGAGCCCATACTGCCTGAGGTATCCATCATGGCTATAACCACCGCATTAGACTGTTGATCCACCCTCTCCTCCCAGGTTTTAAACCGCAAATCCTCTGGTGTAATCTGGGCTTTGCCCTGCCCTCCCCTTAGAGCGTTGCGCTTGATGCTTTCCAGCAAGGTGCGTTTCTTATCTATGTTGCCCATTAGGCCTTTTTTTCTAATATCTCTAAACTCTATGCTAATTGTCTCTAGCTCAGGAGTTTTTTTGTCCTCTAGGTTTGGCAGCCTTAAATCAGCAAAAACTAACTGGGCTAGCTCTTCCATACTTACCTCTGTCTCGTAATAGTCTACTCCCGGCTCTTCTCCTGCTCCCTTGCCGCTACCAGGTCCACTGCCCTTTCGGTCGCTGCCTAGTACATCCCCCTTTTGGCTGTTACCATCTCCCTGTCCTGCTTGGGACTGTTTGTTGTAGTTGAAACGAAATTTGTACTCATCAAGGGAGCGAATAGGTACCTTGATAACCTGCTTACCATCTGACATGATAATACTCTCTTCGCTCACTATATCGGCTAGATTTTTTTTGATGGCTTCCCGCACCTTCTCCTGATGCCTTTGCTGATCTAGCTGTCCCTTCCGATGTAAGCTCCAATTCTCTTTATTTAAATGAAATTTTAGCTCCTTCACTGTTCCCACTCCTAGCGGTTTAATAGGCTACCCACGTATTTTAGCAGCTCGTTGGCACAGACAGGACAGTAGCCGTGCTCATCCATCAGACGGGCCGAAACCTGGTTGATTCGGCGAAGCTGTTCCGCATCAGGGGTTTTGCTGGAGGTGGTTATTTTTACGATATCCTTTAAATCGGCAAAGAGCTTCTTCTCAATAGCCTCCTGTAGTCTTTCATGGGAATTGTAATCAAATTTCTTGCCTTTTCTGGCGTAGGAGGAAAGTCTGATCAATATCTCCTCCCTAAAGCTCTTCTTGGCGTTTTCCGATATTCCTATCTGCTCCTCTATTGACCTTAGAAGCTTTTCATCTGGCTCAACCTCTTCACTGGTGATAGGATCCTTCAGAGTAACTCCGTTGCAATATGCCTCCACATTATCCAGATAATTGTTCATCAAGGTTTTAGCCGATTCCTCAAAGGAGTAGACAAATGCTCGCTGTACCTCTTTTTTTGCTACCTCGTCAAATTCCTGTCGGCTAATGGCAATAAAGTTCAAGAGCCGCTCCCGCTCCTCCTTACTAATAGAGGGATGCTGATCTAATCCCTCCTTTAAGGCTCTCAGCACATCTAAGGCGTTGATACAGCTGGTGTCTGAATTTATCAGGGCACTGGAAATCCTGTTGATTACATAACGAGGGTCTACTCCGCTCATGCCCTCGCCCCCATTTTGACCCTCGGCCTGCAGCTCCATCAGATCCTTTTCTTTGAATCCCTCCAGCTCTTCACCGTCATACAGCTTCATTTTCTTGACCAAATCCATGCCTTGTTTTTTAGATTCCTTTAACCGGGTGAGGATGGAAAAGGTAGCAGCTGCCCTCAATGCAAAGGGTGCAATATGGATATTGCCCATTTCACTGGAGTTGATCAGCTTTTCATATATCATAACCTCATCAGTGACCTTAAGATTATAGGGTATGGGCATAACCACAATCCGTGATTGCAAGGCCTCGTTTTTCTTGTTGCTAATAAAGGCCTTGTATTCCGATTCGTTTGTGTGAGCGATTATGAGCTCATCGGCAGAGATGAGGGCAAACCTGCCAGCCTTAAAGTTTCCTTCCTGAGATAGGCTAAGTAGATTGTATAAAAACTTTTCATCACATTTCAGCATCTCCTGGAATTCCATTAGACCCCTGTTGGCTTTGTTTAGCTCTCCATCAAAACGGTAGGCTCTTGGGTCTGATTCGGAGCCGTACTCGGTGATGGTGGAGAAGTCTATGCTCCCTGTAAGATCGGCAATATCCTGGGATTTAGGATCTGAAGGACTAAAGGTACCTACTCCAACTCTATTCTCTTCGGAAAAAAATACCCGCTCTACAGGCACATCCTCTATTTTCCCCTGGTATTTTTCTTCTAGCATCATCCGGCAGCTGGGACACAGGCTACCTTCTACGACTATGCTATACTCCTCTTTAAAGCTATTTCTCAGCTCTTTAGGAATTAAATGCAGAGGATCCTCCTGCATGGGACAACCCTTGATAGCATACACTGCCCCTTCATCAGTTTTTGTATACTCTTCAAGGCCCCGCTTGAGCATGGCTACTATAGTGGATTTGCCTCCACTGACAGGACCCATCAGCAACAGGATTCTTTTGCGCACATCTAGTTTTTTGGCCGAGGAATGGAAATACTCCTCCACTAAATTCTGCAGTGTTTTATCTAGACCAAAGATTTCCTTTTGAAAAAATTTGTAGCGTTTTACCCCTTCTGTCTCTTCGATGCCGTAGTATTTTATCATGTTATAAATACGGGCATGAGCCAGCTGAGCCAAATGGGGCTGCTGTTGCACTAGCTCTAGATAATCCTTAAAATTTCCTTCCCACTGTAGGCCTTTTTCCTTGTTGCGATGATGCTCCAATAAATCTAAAAAGGTCATATATTAATCCCCCCATATACTCTAGTAAATGAATTATTAGAATATATATGCAGGGAATATTGATTGAAGAAGCCTTCTAGACAAATTTAAAATGACTATTATTCTGGGGGTGCTTCAGCTGCCCCAGCTTCGTCCTCCTGCTCTGCTCCAGGCTCCTCATCTGCTCCTTCTCCTCCAGCCTCTTCAGCCGGTGTACCCTCGCCCCCCTCTTCTGGAATTTCTCGTGTCTCTTCCTCCTGAATTCGGCGCTCCTCTTCAGCTTGTCTCTCTAGATAAATACCTACGATAGGAGCAAATAGCTCTATGCCCCGCTGAGCTGATTCTCGGGCGTTAGTGTGGGCACCTACCTCTAAAAGCAGCTTTCTGGTAAATAGGTCTTGGTTGTAGTTGCCCCTGGCAATAAATATTCCTCGAATTAAGCCAGGTGTTGTCTCGTCAGCAATAGCTTTAAGCTCCCGGGCAAAGCTCATATTAGCGTTGCGATTTTGATTTTGCCGGCCAACTACAAGCATGATTTGGGTCACCCAGGTATCTTCTATATTTTCTGCGTAAACATGGGGAGGGGCAGCATCCCGATGAACGTCAAATATTATATCTGGATCCTCCTGTATCAGATTAGTCACAGTTCTACGACTTCTCCGATAAGCACCTCGGTCATGGGGCAAATGCAGATTTTCTGAGTATACCACCTCTATGTTATGCTCCCCCAGACTATCTTTAAAGGTAGCTCCAACCTTGTGTATTCCTCCCTTTCCATAAATACTATCTGTTCCATCTGTAGGGATAAAGGATTCGGCATTGTGGGTGTGAAAAATAGCTACTCTTCCCAAGGGAGCTCCTGCTCTTCTTCTATCCTCAGGACCATCTTGATCTACTCGTCGTCCAAAGTAAAATATCCTCTCAACTAAGCCGGTTTGGGCATAATTTGCTTGGGCCTGCTCTTGACTAATCTGTTCCCTAAGGTGGGATAGAAGATCTACTTGCTCTACAAAGACTACTCGAGCCATGTTATCTTCTATCTTCTCAACTTGGTAAAGCCTATTATCCTGAGAAATAAATTGGTCCCCTACAAAAACTCTTCTACCGGTCATGGTTATGACCTGATCATACTCATCTACTAAGGTCATATAGGTTCCAGGCTCCAGCTCATCGGTTTGACCAATTATACTAATTAGCGTGTGACCTCCTATAATCAGCAGCAGGGAAATCACAATGGTAGTAACAGCCCACAAAAATGCTGTTTTTCCTTTTCCCCCCACTCCTGCTGCACTAGTTAGCTCACTTCTCTCTAGGATTCGCTTAATTAGTTGGGGACGCTCATGATTAGCTTTCCTGCTGAGTCTCTCAGCGATTTCTCCTGTAACCTCTGCCAGTACTACAGCAAGTGTCCCAGCCACTAACACCGCATCTAGCAAGCCTGCTCCACCAATAACAATCCCAACACCAGCTGCTCCCCGCAGCATATTTTCTGTTGCTGCAGCCAAGTCGCTCAATACAACACCAAACACTCCGGCAATAAATGAGGCTCTTCTAGAGCGTCCCAGAGCATAGGCAACGGCTCCGGCAATAATTGCAGGAACAAACAAGGGGTCGATATCATATATAAAGCCCCCGGGGTCAACTGGCAAAACTTTATCGTATATCAATATGCCTATTGTGGCAGCTATGGATGCTCCTATTGCCCTAAGCTTTTCTCTGCTCTTATCAGCAGTTATCAGCAGATATAGGCAGATTGCTATTGGGATAATTGCTCCTCCAATATTCACCCCAATTGGACCTAAGGATATGGAGGGCAAAAAGCTGCCTATAAGCATCAGTCCAATAATTATTAGAGCCGTCCTATCAGTCATGCGCATTCTATCTAATACTCTTTCTATTACCCCTAAATAAATCAGTAGGGCTAATAAAAGTAAAGCAATTTGACCTATTGGAAGTGCAAACAAATATATCAGCTCCCTAAGCTAGTTAAATTTTATTGCTATCTAAGTTTTCCCAGCCCAAAAAAAAAATATGCTTTCTTACAGCTATTGCTGCAGAAAGCATATTTGACTATTAATTTGGCTTATAAATTTATTGTAACAAGTTCATCGCTAAGCAAGCATACCTTCTCTAATCCGTTAGCTGCCACAATAAAGGTGTTCTCTATGCCTACTATACCTAGCTTCGGAAAGAAAAATTTGGGCTCTAGGGTTATGGACATCCCTTCTTCCAGCTGATAGCTAACCTTATCTGTAATAACTGGTAGCTCATCCAACTCCAATCCTACTCCGTGTCCTACAAATCTAGCCTGATTTTCTCCTATACCCATGAAGTTGTCCTTTAATCCATATTCTTGTACCATGCTTAAAGCAACCGAATAGAGGTAGTCAGTTTTTACTCCCGGCAAAGCTAGTTCAGCCAGCTTATTTTGTATAGCTATAGCTGCTTGATGGGCTGCCGTCAGCTTTTCGTCTAGCTTGCCAACACAGTAAATCCTGGTCAAATCTACTATGTAGCCATCTAAAACAAAGGCATAATCAACTAAAATTGGTCTGCCCGACTCTAGGATAGTTTTGCTAGACCCTTGAGGAAAGGCTGCAGACAAACCGACTCCCCCTGTAGGGCTGTCAAAATAACTAGTTATCAGGGCATTTTCCCCAAAGAGCACATATCCGTAATGGATTTCCTGGTTGTATCCCCTTACTCTCAATATTCCTTGATGTCCTAATCTGCGCATTTCATGCTCTAGCTTAGCAGCTAAGCTTATCTCGGTCATTCCTAGCTCAATCATCTGGGGTATCTTCTCATAGACCTGCTTTGCTAAGTTTCCCGCTTCTTTAATAAACTTCTGCTCATAAGTAGATTTTACCATCCTAATGCTACGTGCTTCTCTAGAAATATCGCTGATAGCCGAATTAGGAAAAATCTCTTTAAAACTATTGTAGTGTTTAACTGGCAAAAAGTCTAACTCCAAGCCAAAAGCTATCGGCTCCTCATAGCCTTCCTTTGTCAGTGCTGCATTAATATCTTTAATACCGGAAACCTCTACAATTTGCTCAAGGGGACTCTCATTGCTGGCACGACGCAAATTTTTACGCACAAACAGCACCGGTTCTCCTTCACTAGGTATAAACAAGCAAAACCCTTGCATAGTGCCACTATAGTAAAATAGGTTTACTAAATGATTAATAAATAGACCTGGCAAGCCTTTTACAATCATAAGCTGCTGGAGTTTCTTGATCCTTTTATAGACCTCTTCTCGGGGTGTCAGCCGCATCCTCCCACTCCTTAACCTTTATTATTTTAAATAATAATTCTATGTAGATGCTATAAACCCTTTTTTATTTAATAGTATAATCTTGGTTGTAGGATTCCTCACAAGAGAATATAATATTAGATAATAGCTTTATCGCTTATGTAAATTTTGATATTTAAAAGGAGAACTAAATGCGAATCGGCTTGCGCATCTGGAAGACAGGAATAGCTACAATTGTCACCCTTATTATTGCTAGTTTATTTACCCCCTTAGATCCAGTTTTAGCTGTAGTAACCGCCATTTTGAGCCTACAGCCATCTGTGGCAGAATCTATTAAACGGGGCTGGAATAGAATAAAGGCAACCATTATTGGCGCTATAATTGGGATTAGTTTGACCTATTTAGGCTTACATGTATTTAAGATAGAGCTGGCTATATCGTTGTTAGCCGGACTAGGGGTAGTGCTGTCAATTGTCATCTCTAATAAGCTTAAGATTCAAGATGGGGCTGTAATTGGAGCTATTGCCGTAGTGGCCACAATGGTTGGAATTAGCCACTCAATCCTAGCAGATGGAGCCTATCGGCTTTTATCTACCTTGATGGGCATCTTCGTAGCATCGGCAATCAACCTGATTTTAGTCCCCCCCCAATATAGACCTAAGCTACTGGAGGAATTTAAGACTCTAAATCAGTCCATCATTGTCTTGTTTAAAGACGCTATTGATGACTTTATTTTCTGCGGTCACCAGGATTTGCCTATTATCGAAAAAAGGGTTGAAGAGCTTAAAGAACAGCTGGAAAAGGCTAAGCAGCATCTATCCTACTATAAAGATGAGCTAGGCTACCGACGCTACCTAACAAACGTTCCTACTGCAATTGTTAAGGAGGTCGTAATATTTGAAAAAACTATTAAGGTGCTGGATTTTATCTTAGATCGCATTTTAGACATCTCAAAAACCACCGAGTCTCGACTAGCTAGAAAAGGCTGTCAAGAAATGATCAATGAAGAGTATGGTAAGCTGCTGGCGCCTATTGAGCAAATGACGAAAATAGTAAATCAGCTCCAAGCCAACATAATATGCATATTGGATACCTATGATATGAGCGAAGTAGATTTGATTAATACCCAGCTAGATGAGCTAGATAGCCTAAAAAAAGAGTTGCATAGCCTTTTAAACACTTGGCATTTTAGCCACCAAACAGAGGACAATCTATTATCTTTAATGGAGATTTCAATAGTAGCTTACGATATTGGACAAGTAGCTGAATATTTGAGAAGGCTTTCTAAAAAGCTTATTTCAAAGAATAATAAGGAACAGGAAGGTGTTTAGAATCAGTATTCCTAGGACATAATAATAACCGCAAGAGTCAAAAAATTATGGAGGTGGAATACATGAGTAACTTTGCTTGCCCTAAATGTGGTAGAAAGTCTAAGCTTCCTGATTTTTGTTGTGGTGGTTCCATGGCTGAAAAGGGCTGTTTTGGATGTTCTTCCTGCGGAAAAACAGCTAAGACTTCTCAACAATGCTGTGGAAATGACATGATTCAGCTTTAATGGGGTAGAACAGAAAAGGCGACTGTTAGTTGAGATATAATCTAGCTAACAGTCGCTTTTGTTTATTCATTTCCCTATTACGCTCCCAAATCTATCCTGCGCCGCTTGCTGTAGGGATGAAAGATAGCTTCCACTACTTGCAGATGGTTATCTAGCACTGCAGTACCCGTGTGCAAGAAATCTTTTTTTATCAGATAGCGAAGATCTAAAAAGTCTACCACATACTTGTCGTCTTTGATATTAAAATCCAAATGATAGTGGGGAGTAAACTCTTTAAATAGCTCACCCAGCTTACAAGCTAGAGCAGCCTCTAAGATACGATTTTCCGATGGCTTATTCAGCTTTCGCCTAATTCTAGTACTAAAGTCAAAGCTATTAATTTGACCAATCCATCTCTTGCGGTCGGTTTCTAAGACAAAATCCCAGATCCACAGCCCCATCATAGAAGGCATTACAGCTATTCTCTTTAGCTTTCGGTTGGCAAATTCTTGGCGAAGATATTTCTCTACTCTCATTCTCAATGCCAATCTCAAGAATAGATAGCAGGAAAAAATCCCCACTGCTCCTAAGGCTTTAAGCTGTACATTTCCAGGCAAAATAAAAATTCCCAAAAATAGTATCAATAGAATCGGATCTGTTATCATTAGCAGGTTTAAGGTATACTTTTTCCTGCTAAAGGGCCCTAGTATCTCAGCACCATAGGAGTTTAACGTATCTAATATACTGTGGGATAAGGCTCCTATAAAAGCCCAGATAAAAAGCTGACCTAAGGATGCCTCGGGAAAAAAGAAACCTAATCCCAAAGCGATAGCCCCCCCAAAAAGAGCTAGACCAGGAAGGGAGTGGGAAAAGCCTCTGTGTCTTTTTAGGTAAGCCATATCTCCTCTTAATTGAAATACTATATCTGCATCAGGAGCAATTGCTCCTAAAACACTAGCAATAACTATCGGATTGGTGATACTCATTTCACCACCTGATAGACCAGCTAGCCCAGCTCCTACTAATGCATGGGTAATTGGATCCATGATATATCACCCTTTCTAAATAGAATAATAATAAATGCATAAAATTAATAGCTATAAAATTATATCATAAAATCACAAGTTTTTTCTAACCAATTTTTCCCTGTATCTATAGGGATTTTTTATTAATTTTAAAGAAGGAATCTATAATTAAAATAGCGAATTTGTTTTTTTATGCTTTAAAACAATCAAAAGAGGAGAACACTTGATGATTATTGATATAGAAAAAATAACTGTTAGGCCTGATAACAAAAAGCCTAGCTATGTTTTGATTTTGTTTTTTTTCATGGCATTTACTCTGCTGTTCTATGGCATAGCTTTGGCCAGCAGTCAGCCCACTATCGAAGGAGAAGCGGGTATTCTCATGGATGCTACTACTGGACAGATATTGTGGGAAAAGAACGCCCACGAACAAAAATTTCCTGCCAGTACAACTAAGATTCTTACAGCAATTTTAGTATTAGAAAAGGGGAATTTACAGGAAACTACTATAGCCAGCAGAAATGCTCGAAATCAAATTGGCTCTAGCCTTTATTTAGATGAGGGAGAAGAGATCGTCGTCAACGACCTTGTCTATGGCGTGATGCTGAGGTCAGGAAATGATGCAGCTGTTGCTGCTGCCGAGTATGTGGCAGGTACCGTGGAAGAGTTTAGTGAGCTAATGAATAAGCGAGCCAGAGAGCTGGGTGCTCTAAATTCTAACTTTGTAAATCCTAGTGGACTACATGATGACAATCATTATAGCACCGCCTATGATCTGGCAATAATTTCTAAGTACGCAATGACTATTCCCGAGTTTAGAGAAATCGTGGGTACTAGCTCTACCCATATTCCTTGGCCTGCTGAGCAATGGGACAGACGATTAGATAATGGCAACCGTCTTTTGACCCGATATCCAGGAGCTAATGGTATTAAAACCGGGTATACCACCAGGGCTAAAGGAACTTTAGTGGCCTCAGCCAATAGAGATGGTATGGAGCTAATCGCCGTGACTCTCAGCTCAGGTAAAACCTTTGATGATGCTATTTCCTTATTAGATTATGGGTTTGACAACTATGAGAAAAAATTGATTCTTTCTTCAAGTCAAATAGTAACTCATGCACCAGTGAGATTCGGTGAAAAAGTGCCCTTATTAAATATAGGAGAAGCTTATTATACTCTTTTAAAGGGCAGTGCCATGGAGGTTAAAATTACTCCTGTCCTCAAGGAGCTAATTGCCCCTGTCAATGAAGGTGTTTTAGCTGGTACTGTGGAGGTATCAGTTAATGGTAAGCTTGTTTCTATCTTGCCATTAGTTACCGCTAACCAGGTCCCACGAAAAATTAACACCCATTGGTGGTTTTATGGAGCAATTATCTTAGCTGTATTTATTCCCTTTCGCATCCATGTAGCCTTGAAACGGCGAAGAAAGGCTAATCGCCTATATAGAAAAAGACGCTACTTTGACCAGTCCTTTTAGCATTCCCTTATGCTCCTATTCGTTTAATATGGCAATGGCTCTAATAGGCGACCCTGTACCTTCTCTAATCTTTAGAGGGAGCCCAAAGTACAGAAAACGCTTTCCTGCTACCTTATCTAGATTTGCTAAATTCTCTGTATTAGTCATTCCCCGCTCACCGCAAACCGCGTGACCCACAAATTCTGGATCATCAGGGTGATCAATGGAGGGGGAGTCTACTCCAATATTTACCACTCCCTGGTCTGCTAGCCATTCTGCTGCTTGTCTATCTAAACCAGTATACTTGGTCAGGTACTCGTCCTTACCGTATAGCCGATTCCAGGTAGCTGTATATAATAGTACAATATCTCCTGGCTGGATACTCAAATCAGCTCTGGTTAGTGCCTCCTTCAAGTCAGCAGCAGTAATATATCTCTCATAGGGAATATGGGATAGGTCTAGACATATAGCTGCTCCCCAAAAGTAATCTAGGGACATCTGTTCAATAGTTGGACCTTTTGGATTATACTCGTATAATGCATCACAATGGGTTCCACCATGCTCATTAATCAAGATATTTCTTGTGGCAAACCCCAGCTTACTGCCTAATTTTTCCTTGCACTCCTCATGGGTAATATTCTGAAAGATAAAAGTTTTTTGATGTAATGGATATACTGGCATACCCTGAAATATCTCCTGAGATAAATCCACAACTCGTTGACCCATCCTTAACCCGTCCTCTCTATTCATTTCTGATAAAGATTTATTTTCTAGCATCATTCCCCCATTTCCTGCCTTTATGCTTCTTTTTCTTTTTCTTTTTCATTAGCTTAGTATATTTTTATTGCAACTTGGTAATTTTAGGAGTAGATAAGCTTTATAATCATTAGACGAGGAGGTGACTATAATTATGGGAGAACGTGTCAATAATCCAGTCAACGGCACCACCTGGCAGTTTTTAGGAATTGGTTGGTGGGTATTACATATTGTCAGTATCCTAATTGTTGCTTATTTGGGCTTTTTGTTTTGGCCCCGCTAAATTCAAATCCCTATTATTATGATTGCAAAAAAAGGCTGAGCAGGTCTCATTTATGAGGTCTGTCAGCCTTTTCTTGTATGCACCTACCTCTAGTTAAAGAGGATTATGTTTTCCCGATAATCTCTTTGCAGGTCCCTTTCTAAAAAGCTTAAGAATCTTACTAGCATAGCCGAGGCTTCAGCTCTAGTCATTACCCGATTGGGATTTACATTATTGTGCTGATCTCCTACAACTAGTCCTATTTCCCTTGCCACATAAATACTATCCTTAGCCCAGCTGGGTATCTGTCGATCATCGCTGAAGGAGGTAAAGTAGCCTGGATTTGGCGCCCGGTTCTCAAATCCTAACACCCTAATCAGAATAGTGATGGCCTGAGCTCTAGTTAGCCTTTCCTGGGGTCCAAAGATGCCTGGACCCATACCGGAGATAACTCCCTTCTCTACTGCGTTCTTTATGTAGCGGTAATCCTTAAAATCTACCGGTACATCTATAAAGGGTGAGACCTCAGGTGGCTGATTCCTCTGTCTCGTTGCCCGTTGAGGTGCTGCTCCGTTAAGTCGGATATCACAGGCTCTAATAACTGCTTTAGTAAACTCTACCCTAGTCATGGGGATATCCGGCACGAAAAATTGAACCACCTCATCGAAAACATCTAAAGAGTACAGCTTCTTAATGTCACTTTCAGCCCAATGGCCGTTTACATCTCTAAATTTAGGCACTATTAGACTCTCTACTCGAGGACTCATGGACAGAGCTAGGGAAATACTCCCCCTATTGCGTCTAGTGTTATCAATATTCGAGCCGTTAGCTCCATTACCATTTTCCCCATTGTTGTCTGTAGCTAGTCTAGGCAGATTGAAATCATAGCGGGATACCATTTCCTGACGAGTAACTCTGATGTAGCCTCCCTCAAAGCTAGTCAAGCTGGCAGCATTTTCGTGGAAGCTGAGATTTCTAGTTCTGCTGTCTGAAGCCTGAGACCGAACTGTGCCGTGCCACCTAGTCAGGTTATCTCCAGTTCCTCTAGTGCTGTCTATGGTAAAGTCAATAACTTGAGTATTAGTTTCTCCCCAAAAATTCTCGTAGCCTACGCTGCCTCCATTAATTTCTACAATAACTCTACCTTGATTGCCATTGATGTCGTATACTTTACGCCCAATAATGGTTCCAGAGGAAAAATCGGCGGCAGGTCGATTGTCTACTACCTCAGATTTGGAAAACTGAAAATCCCTTAGCTCAAATTTGTCCCCATTAATTTCAATAGTTTCCCTAGGATTGCCTCGTATCTCTGTTTCTATAATTGTTTGCCCTTTATCACCTCTGGGATTGGCTATCCTGGCATAGGTTATCTGCCGATTTAGCTTGCCGTTTACTCCCGCCTCAGAGCTAGTAAGGTTGAACCGATACTGAATAGTTGTTTCTCCACTCCGCTCTCGCTCAGTTACCGTAATTGTGCCAGTGAATTTCACCGGCTGTCCACTGAGAAAAACTACTTCTTCATAAGTAAACTCGTTTTGTACACCTCCTGAAAATTCAGGTAGTGCTGCATAAGCAGTAACAGGAAGCAACAGTGTTATTATCAGTGCTGCCAGCAATATAATCCGTCTCATTAACAGTTTCCTCCTTTTATAATCTTACTACTTAATTAACAATACCTTGCCGTGGAAGTCGTCTCGAACTAGATATACTCTATCTCCCGGCTTGATATCCTCAGGATGAATTGGCTCTTCCCCTTTTATCAATAGCGTCTTATCCAAAGTAACCCTGATAGCAGTATTTTTAGGCATCCACTGACTCTTTGCAGCACTCCAGTCGTTGGCATTCATCAAAGTCAAGGCCCAGCCAACCAGCTCATCATTTTCTATTTGCTGCACTATACCATTAGTTACCCTTTGCCGCAATAAGGAATCCATGTTTCTCATCACTTTAATGCTAACAATGCGATCTCCATCGGTGTAAGCGTAGCAGTGCCAATCTCTCAGATTGTTGTCTCTAACATGTTGGCTATTCTCATCCACTGCATACCTACCGCTAAAGAATTCTTTTACTGTCAGCTGCCTACGTGACTCCAGATCAAAGATATAGGTGTCGTTGTCGTAAAATAGCTCCTTTTCTCCACTAAAGGATTCCCAATCATTGTTGGTCAGAAGAAAGAAATCCTTAAGCCATAGCTTATTTTCTACAATTGTATTCATTCTTCCTGCGTAAAGCTGATAATGGCCAATGTTAGAATTGTTTATGTCCACATTGTAAATGTAGACAACGTCGGCTAACCTGCTATCTCCCCGACCATCTCCTACTACAAAGATATCTGCCTTCCTGTTGATAGCGTACTTATCTACCAATCTGCCGTTTTTTATGATTATAGTTCCGTCGTGAAAGCCAAAGTTGCGATTGTTAGCTAGCTCAAAGGCTTCGGTATACCAGTTAATCGCTGTAATCTTATCTGAGTAGGTGGTTTCATGCTGGCTTTTTAGCACCATCTTCTCCACCTGCTCATAGCCAAAAAAGTCCTTTACTGCCATATACACGGTGCTGCCCTGATAGTGGCGCAGACTGTTCCTGGATATTTTATGTCCACCTATGAAGATGGGATGGTTATCAGAAAATCTGATATTTTTAGATTGACTAAGCTTTTCCCAATCCCCATTTCTAAACACCTGCACATCCTCTAAGGTCAGGATATTGTCAAAGCGGTTTGGAGCGTGCAGCCTTCCCTTATACAGGTCTTTAATGACGATTGATTCTCCTTCAATTTGCAGTCGTGAAATGATGTTAGTGTTTGCTTCGTCAAAAAACATTTTTATTCGGTCTCCCTGATAGAGAGTGCTTAGGTTAACTCTGACACCTTTTTTTGTGCCTAAGGTGGCGGGAGAGGTGAAGTAGAGCACCTCTTCTCCCGTTGGCAGCTTAACCCAGAGCTGATTTCGATCTATATTTGAAATTATACCTGTGCGCACTTTACTTCCAGGAGTAATATATCCCAGGCTAGAGGTAGAGTAGCCCTCCATATAGATAACTCCTCGGCCCCTGTCCAGCTTGGCATATATCTCCATTCCAGGCAAAAACTCTTTTAGACCAACGGGAATAGTGTCGATGGCAAAGGAGGCATTTCTGGCAATAGGAAAAAAGTATCTATCTCCATTATAAGCCTCGATATGCAAGGTGCTTTCTCCCACCACATCTAACAGGTATCCCTCTATATAGCCTTGAGTATAGGGGGAGAAGTTACCATAGGAGGCAGTAGGTAGTACAAGTAGAGCCATTAAAAGTATTAGCAGTATTTTCTTCATTCCTTGTTACCTCCTATTTCCAATAATCATATATCTACCTAGCCTATCTACATAGGCCTGCACTGCACTACTGCCTGTTCTAGCAGCATAAATTGTAGGCTGCCAGCTACTATTGGCGCTGTTAAACCTATTTAGCTCCACCTTCTCTAGCCTGCGCATCTGGGCTTTTCCCGTATCAAAGTCCATAACCAGCTCCATGGCCGATAGGATTTGATCCATGCCGACACTGTCTCTACCTACAAAGCTCTGGGCTTCTAAAATATAGGCAGAGGAGAGGTTGTTGCCTCCTGGCAGGTTGATGTTCCCTGTATCTGGTGCCACCTTAAAGCGCACCCCTGCATCATCTCTATTGCTGTTATCGCGCATTCTAGCATTGTTAAAGGTCTGGGGATTGAAGCGCAAAGTGAAATCTGCTCCAATCACCTGAACATCTCTAGCCCTGTTATTTGTTATCACCCGCGCAGGAATACTGATTACCACTTCCCTAGCTCCTGCTAAGGCTCCTCTAGTTAAATCAACTGTAACCTCTCGATCCAAATCCCTAAAGCCAATTGTCACATTCGCCCCATTGCCACTCTTAGTCATCTGGGTATGCTCGTTTAGTCTGCCATCGTCGTCGGGTGGCCCAACTACTCTTCCTGTGCGAACCGTATTAGTCTCTATAGAGGGTCTAGATGAGCCAAAGTTTCCAACTGCTCTAATTACAAACCTATAATCAGTATTGGGCTTTAAATCTTGATAGATAAAGCTGGTCAACTGGGTGGAGCCCACAAAAACCGCATTATTATTTCCTTCAATGGCAAATATCTCATACTCGGTGGCACCATTGACTGCACTCCACTGAATGCGGATATATCGTTCAAATACTAGCTCAGCCAATACATTAGTAGGCGGCTCTAGCTCAGGCAAGGTAAATTCAATATCATCAAAAACATTGCTGGCTCCCCCGTCGGGATTTATCACTATTACCCCTCTTGTCTCCAGCCTACTCCTTGGGGTTTTAATAGTAATAGTCTCATCGTCAATATATTTGAAGTCTGTGCCCGGCGTACCCGACTCTAAAATATAGGGCTGACCACTGATGTAGATAGCATTGTTAGGGACTGGAGTATTTGGCTGCACTGCCTTCACCACAGGGGCAAAAACTACCCTGCCTCCCTGCATGTAGCCCGAGCCCTTAAGCTTGACCTCCTGACCCCCTTCTACTGAAACCCGGCTTACCCTTCTGCTTTCATTTGGGTCAGTAGGATCTACTAGAGCAGAAATTGTTGGGCTGCTGATGTAGGTGTATTTTCCGCTGGGATTAGACAGCTCCCCATCGGGGTTTTCCACCCTTACATCTACCGTTCCCGGCAAATTTGGCGGGGCAGTTACGTAAATAGTCTTGTAGTCCACAACTGTAACGTCTCTAGCAGGAACCATTACTTCACCAAAAAATACTGATAGTCCCGCTCTAAAGTCATTCCCTTCAATCTTCACCCGAGTCCCGCCCGAGGCAGGTCCTCTATCGGGAGTTAGATTAGTTACTGCGGGGGCAGTCTCCCCTTTAATAAACATTAGGTATATTGGCGGGTTAAGCTTGTCTGATTCGGCAGTTCCCCCATCATTATTAATCACTACTACCCGGCTTAGCTTGCCAACCTCACTCTCAGGTACTGCTGGCATGGTAAAGGTGAGCCTGGAAGGCAGCATATAGGTAATCTGGGCTGGATTAATAGTTATTTTTCCAGTAGAGAGCATTATCTCAATTTTGGCATTCGTTCTAAAGTCAGTTCCAATAACACTTACTATATTCCCACCCTTGTGGGTAAGCTTTACTACTCTAACATCTCCGTAGCCATCGATGGTTTCCTGGATCGGCTCTCTGCCCTCTCTGGTGATGTTAATTATCTCTGGTCTACTGTCAGGGTT